>NZ_JBAFSM010000038.1:0-50312 GCF_036688125.1 Pannus brasiliensis CCIBt3594
CTCCTGACTCCTGACTCCTGACTCCTGACTCCTGCCTCCTGACTCCTGCCTCCTGCCTCCCGCCTTCTAAATTCCTTTTTGTAAGGAGAATTGGACTTGCTTAAATTCTTGTAGTAAGCGATTTTTGAGCTTTTCGGGGACGGGACGGGAACCGTAGGCGGTGTAGTAGCCCGCGAGGGAGTTTAGGGCTGTTTGCATGGTGGTGAAGGATCGGAGACCGCCGGAGCTTTTATCCTTGCGATAACGGGCGATATAGTCGTTAATCTGGGATTTCGCTAAAGATTGCACCTCGGTTTTGTCCGGGGCATCTTTGGGGAGATCGAGAGCTTTGGTGAGGGTTTCGATCACCTGTAGGGTATCCTGGCCGTAGTTGCCGGAGAGACCGGAGGTGCTAGAACAGCCCATCAAGCCGATCGAGACCGCAAGAACCAGAGCCAACAGGCGGGAAATGTATTTTTTTAGAAACATAATTGCAATACGATAGTTGAGCGCGAGTTTCCCTATCGTATCAAGAAACCGTGACCGATTGAACGCGAGAGATCGGCTCTCACGGCTCGAATAGCTACCGTAGAAGGGCTTTTATTAACGTATCGCGCGCGAGAAGCCACGCTATCCAGAACGCGAGGTGGAGTCCGACAATCGCCCAAAATATTATCTGATAGGACGTTTTAATGCTTTTGTGATGCAACTTTCGCTGGGCGATAAATCCTCCCGGCCAACCACCGAATAGTTCACACAGATGCAAGGTTTTTTCCGGCGTTCTTCGATCGCCCCGTCTCGCGCGCGATTTATCATCCGCGTATAGATTAAAAGTAACTACGCTCATCAAGGGATAGAGAAAAAGCGGGATCGGGTTCCCCATTGTCAAAAAAAACTGAATCGAGCCGATTATCGGCAAAATTGATAATAAAGATAATCCTAGGAACGGGAAGGGATAATTCGGGAGGGAATCGGAGAGGGTTTTTCGCTTATCGGGTGGGGTCGATGGGTTCGATCGACGGTTCGCCCCCAAAATAAAGGCATTCGTGGCACGACTCTTGCCGTTGTTATCCGAAGAGGGAGTGTAATAAATCGTGTCGCCCACTCGCGGACGACGGGTAGCATCTTTGATATCGGAGATATGTAAAAAAATTTCCCTGCCGCCATCCACGGGGCGAATAAAACCGAACCCCCGATCATCCTTCCATGTGGTTAATTGCCCCTTGCTTAGACCTCGTTCCATCTCTATCTATAAACCGTGAATTTGATGCTGTCCACTATCGTAACGCGAGATCTCGCTACAGGAACTGGAAGATCGACAATATTAGTATCCTCAATCTTTTTTTGTCAATCTCTTGAAAACAAAAGACCGAAAGTAAACATTTTTTTTACTAATGATTATTTGAAAATTATATTCGATCGGGGAATGTCGATCGAGCGATTTTCCTCAAGAAATATAACCCCGCGATCGGGTTGCCGCGATCGTCGAGAGGGGGGCTATAACAGGCGATCGATCCCTCGTTCTCGATCGCCGATAACACTACCCCGCTAACCCCCGATTTTGTCGGGAAACCCACGGATTTCGAGAACTCGATCGAGTCCTCGTACAGTCCGCAGGTCGCCATAATTTCTAACACGATCGAGCGGATCGGATCGGGAGAATTCAGGAGGACGATTCCCAGTTTCGATAAATCGCCCACCGTCCCCGAAAGACAACAGATATAGTTATAGGTTTCTAAGGCTAATCCGGAGTTTTTCACATAGCCTCTCGCCTCCAATTCCTCGACTAAAGACCGATTGCGAGGGTTGGGCAGGGAAAAAACCGATTCGGCGATCGGCTCATCGAGGAATAACTGACAATTGCCGCTGGTATTGAGCCAGCGTTGCAAAATCTCACAACGTTCGCGGGCGGTTTCTCCGGGCAATAAATCGGCGAGGGCGATCGCCCCGCTATTGAGCATGGGATTTCGAGGGAAACCGTTATCCTTTCGTAATTGTTCTAGGGAATAAAAGGGATAATTCGAGGGAAATTTACCGACTCGCTCGAATACCGTTTTCCTACCTTTATGAATTAACAAATACAGCAGGAGAAACGGTTTAATAACACTCATTAACGGGAAAATCAAGCGCTCGTTCCCTACAGAAATCACCCGCCCGTCTAGACTTCTAATCTGTACGGCCAGCGCCTCCGGATTCGCTTGGTTCAACCAGGGGATATAATTAGGAAGCCGCCCCCCGATCGCCTTTTCCCGCGCCTCGATCGCCCAAGCCTGTAAATCCTCTACCCTTACCCCGGACAACCGATCCATCGTACCCCCATGCACTCGGTCAAAGAAGCGGAAACTATCATTCTAGATCGGATTCAACCGGTCGCCGAAAGGGAAACCGTACCGCGCGATCGCTCCCCCGGACGGATTTTAGCCGAACCGATCCGTGGCGAGTTCGATTTTCCCTACGAGGATAATTCGGCGATGGATGGCTACGCGGTTCGTTACGGGGATGTAGAAAGCGCGAGTACCGATAATCCCGTTAGTTTAACGATTATAGAGGAAATTCCCGCGGGAAAAGCCCCGTCGAAGTCAATTCATCCTGGAGAAACGGCGCGAATTTTTACCGGGGCGATCGTTCCCGATGGCGCGGACACGATCGTGATGCAGGAGAATACGAGGAGAGAAGGCGATCGAGTCCTGATTTTTTCCCCTCCCGATCGCGCGGGCACTTTCGTGCGGAAACGGGGCGCTTTCTATCGATCGGGCGATTTGTTATTATCCGCCAACACGCCGATAAACGCCCCGGAAATGGCGGTTTTAGCCACCGCGGGCTGTATCGAAGTCCCGGTGTTCCGTCGTCCGCGAGTGGCGATTTTTTCCACCGGAGACGAGTTAGTGAATCCCGGCGAACCCTTGCAAACGGGGCGGATCGTCGATTCCAACCGCCACGCGTTAACGGCTTTCGTCACGAGTATCGGCGCGATCCCGATTCCATTGGGGATCGTTCGAGATAATCCCGACGATCTACGGGAAACCATGCAAAAAGCGATCGATTCCGCCGATATCGTTCTTTCTACCGGCGGCGTTTCCGTGGGAGATTACGATTATATCGAGAAATTATTAGAGGAATTAGGCGGCGAAATTCACATCCGTAGCGTGGCGATTCAACCGGGAAAACCGTTAACCGTGGCTACTTTTCCGAATAATTGTCTGTATTTCGGAATCCCCGGAAATCCCGTTTCCGCGTTGGTGACTTGTTGGCGTTTCGTCCGGGGGGCGATCGGGAAATTATCCGGGCGATCGGATTATCAAATTCAATTTCGATCGGCGATCGCCCGCGACCCGTTGAAATCGAAAGGAGAACGCGAGGTTTATTTCTGGGGACGGGTAGAAATTGTCAACGGGATGTATGAATTCCATCTCGCGCCGGGACAATATAATTCCGCGAATTTAATCAATCTCGCGGGAACGAACGCCCTCGCGGTACTTCCCAAAGGGAGATCGATCGCCAAAGAGGGAGAAACGGTAGAAATTTTGTTGGTTTAATTCGCGGTGAGACGCGATAAGGGCGCGAGGCTCGCGCCCCTACAGAAAATCGATTATTTCACGTAATAAAACGCGATCTCTTTGTCCTTGAGAGGGGCGAAACCCGCATCGGTTAGCATTTGATTTAACTCATCTTGCGGGATGTGTTTCGCGCCGATCCGGACGATCCGCGAGCGCATGGTGTTAGAAACGCCACTGCGTTGACGGCCGGCCTCTAAACCCATAACTTTGTGATAGAGTTCTAATTTTTCGGGAGGGATGGGAGTCCCGTCGAAATCGATCCCACTCTCGATCGCCACGTCGATCGCGTCCGCACCCTTAGTCGATTGTGTTTCCGTAGACATAAAGAAATCCTAAAAGAATTTCCGTCATTGTATCAGTCGATCGATCTCCCCCGCTATGATTGTAAGAGTAATCTTCCAGCGCGGTTTCCTATGCCTCGATTGCCGACCTATCAACCGAAACAGCTATCCCTAGGCCCCCTAGAAGCGGAAATTCTCGAAATTATCTGGGAATTGGGAACGGTAAGCGTCAAGGATGTCCATGATCGCATTCTCGCCGATCCCGATCGGGAACTCGCTTACACCTCGGTGACAACGGTACTACGCCGCCTCACCAATAAAGGATGGTTGACCTGTTACAAGGAAGGTCGTGTATTCTATTGGAAACCGCTGGTTTCTCGCGAACAGGCCCACGCCATCCACGCTTACGATCGCTTACATCGTTTCCTGGCGATCGGTAATCCCGATGTGGTCGCTTCCTTCGCGGATAGTCTCGATACCGCCAGTGTCGAGCAAATTGAAGCTATCGCCCAGCGTCTAGCAAAACTTCGGGAAAAACGGGGTAAAAATGGCAATTCATAGCCTAATGTTGCTCTTGGCTCTGGCGATCGCCCTCGGATTGCGCTCCTTTTTGCCCACCTATCAACGCCGTTGGCAGATCTCGCTATTTTTCTTTCTCTTTCCGCCGTTACTGTTGGTAATGACGGCGATCGCGGTGATTTGCATGGGCTACGGCGGCCAGATGTTCGGCTACCACGAGAATCGCCTTAGTTATGTCCTAGCGCTCGCCTGGATAAGTTTCGCGCTGTTTTCCCTGATCCAACGCTACTATCAAGCGGATCGCGCCCGAAAATACCTCGAAAACTATCCCCGCGCGATCGTCGAGGGACAACCCGCGAGAATTATCGATCTGGACTTCCCCTACAGCGCGCGGGTGGGTCTGTGGGACTCGGAATTAGTGATCACGAGAGGATTGTTAGAACTGCTCGACGAAGAGCATTTAAGCTCCGTTTTAGCCCACGAGAGCGCGCATTCGGACTATCGCGATACCTTCTGGTTTTTCTGGTTGGGATGGGCCCGATCGTTTTCCGCGTGGCTTCCCAATACCGAGGAATTATGGTCGGAATTGGTCTTTTTACGCGAGTTACGCGCCGATAACCACGCCGCGCGTTCCGTCGATCCCCTACTGCTCGCGGAATCTTTACTACAAGTCGCGCGAAAAGTCAATCAGGTTTCGGCGATCGAATTTCCCGCGGAATGTTGCGCGACCCTGGCCGATGAATCTTTAAATAACCGTTTGTTAGAAAGAATCGATGCCCTAGTGGAAGAAGAAACCGAATCTCCCCGATTTTGTTGGCAAGTATGGGTTTTACTCTCTTTTTCCCTCGCTCCCTTTCTACTACTCCCCTGGCATTCCTAAGAAAGCGGGAGGTAGGAGGTCGAGAAAATCGGTTTATTATGGTTGATTTTGCCCGAGAATAAAAAATTTATCCCGCGTATTTCGTTATGAGTCAGAAGTTAGAAATCGGTCAGAAAGCGCCGTCTTTCTCGATTAACAATCAAGACGGAAAACTCACTAGCCTACAGGATTTCGCCGGAAAATGGCTGGTTCTGTACTTTTATCCCAAGGATAATACTCCGGGATGTACGGTAGAGGCGACGGATTTCAGCAAATTCTCGCCCGATTTCGCGGGATTGGGGGCGGTCGTCGTCGGGGTTAGCCCGGATTCGGAGAAGTCCCACTGTCGCTTTATCGAGAAACAATCGCTCTCGATCGAACTCCTCAGCGATCCCGACCATCAGGTGGCGGAAGCTTACGGCGCGTGGGGTTTAAAGAAATTCATGGGTAAGGAATATATGGGGATTTTGCGATCGACTTTCTCGATCGATCCGTCCGGAAATATCGCGTACATCTGGCCGAACGTGAAAACCAAGGGTCACGCGGAAGCCGTTTTACAGAAAATTCGGGAGTTACAGCGCTAAGCCGTCAGCTTTCCAATCGGGATTTTTAAAGAATACCTTTTCCTCCTGCCCCCTGCCTCCTGCCTCCTCCCGCCTCCTACAAAAACTATCGCCCGCGCTCGATCGACCGAAACCGGTAATCACGAACGCGGGCGATAGAAGCTCGATCGATCTAGTAATTTAGAACAGACCGAGGGTGAGAGATTTGTCGATGGGGAAGGTCGCGCCAGCGCCTAACCAGATCGTCACGATCGTACCGAAGAGGAAAATCGCGGTAGCGACAGGACGACGGAAGGGATTCTGGAACTTGTTGACGCTCTCGATGAAAGGAATGAGCATCAGTCCGAGGGGAACACCCGCCATGCCAGCGATCCCTAACAGTTTGTTAGGAAGGATGCGGAGGATTTGGAAAACCGGGTAAAGATACCACTCGGGGAGGATTTCAAGCGGGGTCGCGAAGGGATCGGCGGGTTCCCCGATCATCGTGGGATCGAGAATCGCCAGACCCGTGCAGAGTCCGATCGTTCCCAGGATCACCACGGGGAACACGTAGAGAAGGTCGTTAGGCCAGGCGGGTTCACCGTAGTAGTTGTGACCCATACCTTTAGCCAGTTTGGCACGAAGCGCGGGATCGGCGAGATCCGGCTTTTTCAAGGTGGACATGGATGCTCTCCTTAACTGATTCGGATCGACAGATGGACGTTAACTGAATTATAAAGGCCGGAAATTATAACGGCCCGGAAATGCCCTGCTTACGGATCATCAAGAAGTGCATTAACATGAAGACCGCGATCGACCAGGGAAGGACGAAAGTGTGCAGGCTATAGAAACGGGTTAAGGTGGCTTGACCGACGCTCTCGCTACCGCGCATCAGGGTAACGAGTTGATCGCCGACGACGGGAATCGCGGCGGGAACCCCGGACACGATTTTAACCGCCCAATAACCGACCTGATCCCAAGGTAAGGAATAGCCCGTTACCCCGAAGCTGACGGTGATGACGGCGAGAACGACACCCGTAACCCAGGTGAGTTCGCGGGGTTTTTTGAAACCACCGGTCAGGTACACGCGGAAGACGTGGAGGATCATCATCAACACCATCATGCTGGCGGACCAGCGGTGGATGGAGCGGATTAACCAACCGAAGTTGACCTCGTTCATGATGTATTGAACGGAAGAGAGGGCTTCGGCGACAGTGGGTTTGTAGTAAAAGGTCATCGCGAATCCAGTGGCGAACTGGATCAGGAAGCAGACGAGGGTAATACCGCCCAGACAGTAGAAAATATTGACGTGGGGGGGAACGTATTTGGTGCTGACATCATCGGCGATCGCCTGGATCTCTAACCGTTCCTGAAACCACTGATATGCTTTAGAATCCGTTACTTGTTTGGTAAACATGAAGCCAAGATCTAGAAAAGATGAAAGATTGTAGGTTTCTCCATTAAAAAATGTAACACGATTTCCGCCCGAATTCTCGCTCTCGCAAGGTTTCCGCCGGCCTGTCATCCCTCGATCGAGCGGGTTGATCCGATTCGATCGAGAATTTTGTCAGGAAATTATGATAAAAGGTGAGCGCGAGGTTGATTCTCCAGGACGAGATGGGTATATTGAAGGTGAGGCCGCTTTTTAACCGATGTCCGTTCAAATCCCCTAACCTTAGTTCAGTATTCTCTTACGAGTTGTATTGCTATTGCCCGCGGCAAAGCGATCGATATACAGTATTGTCGAGATTGTTTCCTGGTCCGTCTTTGTTCAAGTTATTGTGTTTTTCCCGTAAACACGGCGCGTAAAAAATAAAAATTTAAGTACGAGAAGGAAAGAAAATCATGAAATCATCGTTATCAATGATCGAACGTTATACTTTTGGCAACGCGGGCGTATATTACGGTAACGCGACCGGCGGAACCGACTCGGAGCGGTTAAAAAACGAGTTGCTTCAAGAATCCCCCGAACGTCAACGAGCGTTGATTACCTTAGCGACAAAGCAAATAGAAACGCAAGAAAGAGCGGCTCGATCGATCGTGGCGAGTAATATCGCCGGATCTAAAATGATCTCGGCACAGATCGGGCAACAGACGCTACAAATGCAAAGTACGGTAAGAGAAGTTGGAACGAGGATTTCCAACAATATTACCGAGATGGGAGCGACTATTTCGAGCAATATTAATTCTGCCGCCGATCGAATGTCTAGTTCCATCGATTCGCTAGGTCAAAAACTCTCTATTGAGTTAGGCGAAATCCGATGGCAGTTAATCCAACAAAATCAGACACTGGATAAAATTCTAGCGATCTTACAGGAGAGCCGGAACAACGAGGCTCGTCAATTAGTATTTCAAGGAGTGAGACTGTATGTAAATGGACAATACCAGCAGGCGGAAGAACGATTCCTGCGCGCTCTCGATTATGACAGGATCGATTATCAAGTATTAATGAATCTTGGATATATAGAATTACACAAAAACAATTCACAGCAGGCTCTCCAGTATTTTCAAGAAGCCCTTTCTTTACCCGCAAATTTAGATAACCTTTCAAAAGCTAGAACTTTATGGGTTATCGCTCGTACTCATTACGCCCGACAAGATTATCAAAATGCTTTAACTTGTGCGGAAAGATCTCTGGCATTTGATTCTCAATCTCCTAAACATCTCTTTACCGTAGGTGTTTATGCGTCTCTATCCAATCAACTAAATAAAGCGTTAAACACTATCAAGCGGTCTATTGAAATGGATGACTCTCTATTCACACTTGCCGCTATCGAACCCGACCTCGAACCCGTCCGGCAACCTGTTTTAAAATTATTGGGAGATATGTCGATAGAAATTCATCGTCAAGTCGAAGGATCGATTAAGGATATTCAAGATTTATTCGCTCAAATCGAGTCCTACAAGAGTATTAAAGAGTGTCCTGATTTTATGATAGAATTGCGACAGTTATTCGACGAAGTTCAAAAAAAATTTCAAAACCCTTCTTATTCTGACTGTGTTTACAGTAGTAAAATACTCAAGTTTTTAAAGCGGGCGTGCGAGTCGGCAAATACAAAAATGCCATTAATGGACGAATCTTTAACAGAATTAGAAAAATTAAATCAAGAAAAATTGATGATAGAGCAAAAATTAACCGTTCAAGAATTACAGGTTCAACGAACAGAGAATAAAAAAAGCGGGAATAATAATGATAATAACTTTGAGAGTGTAGAATCAATTTTTTCACTCATGGTAGCAGTAATAATAGGCTTGTTGAGTGCCATAGTATATCTTTACCTTATTCAGAATTGGTTTTTGGCTATAATACTAAGCTTTGGTTTCGTATGTTGTTTCTGTTTTGTGGTGTATTTAATAGTTTCAAGTATCGAGAATCGAATCCAAAAACAACGCGAGCAAGAAATTAATAGAAAAAATGTTTTAATAGAAGCGTTGAAAGAAATAAATAAAGAAATCGATCTTAGACAATCTTTTCTAGAGGATTCGTATGATTTCTTAAACGCTTTATTGGAGTCTAAAGATTACAAAAATTTATTGAAAATAAAGTATCGTGATTTCGTATAGTCGCTCGAAAGGGGAAAGTACACATAGATTCTTATTACTAAGTGACTACATCCCCATGAACGTACCTGAAGTTACCGAAAAACGCTATATCCAGTTTCTAGCTAAATTTGAGAATTCGAGTATATCGACTTCTCGTTCAACAATTCATCACGGGGAAACTTCTCGATCGCTCATCAATTATCGGTTCCATAACGAGGTTTCCATTAACTTACGGAACTCAATTTTCCTAATTCAACGCTCACCGTGTCGAAGCGATCGACTCCCACGGTAGGAGAGAATTTCCAAGCCGATCGGCTCCCCGGTGATCGAATCCTTAATCAGAATAATCCCGTCTCCTAACTCGGTGCCCACCTGTTCTTTTCTAGGCGCTTGCCAGAATACCGTGAGTAATTCTGTCTCCGGTTCGTAGAAAACTTTTACTTGAGCCATAGCGTTTCTCGAAATCTACCATTGATTTTCTCGATCGAACTCGTTTTCTAGACCTAACCAATCCTTCAAATCCGGTTCGAGAGGTTCATAATCTCCCGATCGATAATCGGACTCGGAAGCGGCAATACTCTCCCGTTCTTCTTCGGTAACTTCTTCCTCGCCGTATCGTTCCTTGAGAAAAATCGCGTAATCGAGTATTCGCGAGAGGAGAGAATCGGGTATCTGTTCTATTTCTCGAATAAGCCGATCTTTAAGGGTCATAATTTTGCTGTTATCGTTCATAGACCGGTTCATCGCGTTTCCCCTTTTCACGCCACCTCAAGTTCGTAATGCAAGACCAGAAATTCATCGGCCGACAGAACAGCCATCGCGTACTCCCGACCTTGACTATCCGAGAACTCGACTAAATATTGATGGCGGGAGTCTTTTTCGTACACCTCGACCACCGTTCCCACCTGTCCGCTAGGTAGACTCGAAACCATGTCGTAATCCGGCTCGACTAAAGTTAATCGCTTCCGAGGAACCGAGTGGATGAGCGCTACCGTATCGAAGAGTTTGATTTCTCTCATATTCCCTCACTTGATAAAGACAGAAATTAGGCGGGGATTAGGATTCGTCAAACCGATCTCCCAAATAGTCCGCAGTTGTATTCCTTCCCGATCGGGTATCGTCCAGTCTACTTTAAACTGTCGGCCGAATTCTGTAACGACTTGTTGGACAACTTCCCCCTCAAGGGCGGCCTGTTGGATAAGATCTCGTAATTCCTCGGCATTCTCGGCGGTGATTCCCAAACGAGCGCGAAAAACTCTGGCTTTATTGTTTCCTCTGGAATGTTCCGGATTCAAACGATAGCCGATTAGTTTTTCCATCGAGATCTCCGCCAGTTCGCCGTTGGGTAACTTCATCTCGGTTCACGCGACCTCTCTCGCTTTCCGCGTACCCCCAAAATTATTGTAGCCACGGAGAGCGACCTACCCCGATCGGCTCGATCGACCGGGAATTCCGAACCCCGGCGGGTCGATCGATAACTTATCCCTATCGGAAAACTTCCCCTAGGGCTTGACATTGGCGCGAATCTCCCGACAATGTTAAGTTAAATTAACCGTTAATCGGAAACCCTATAAGGAAAACGTCACATGGTAGCAACTCCCATCCAGCAGAAATACGAGATTAAAGATATTGGCCTAGCCCCGATCGGTAAACAGCGCATCGAGTGGGCGGGTCGCGAGATGCCCGTTTTGCGCCAGATCAAAGAACGCTACTCGATCGAGAAACCCTTCGCCGGCATCCGGATTTCCGCGTGCTGTCACGTCACCACCGAAACCGCCAACCTAGCGATCGCCCTCAAAGCGGGCGGAGCCGACGCGGTACTGATCGCCAGTAACCCCCTCTCCACCCAAGACGACGTGGCCGCCTGTCTCGTCGCCGATTACGGTATCCCCGTCTACGCTATCAAAGGCGAAGACAACGAAACCTATCACCGTCACGTTCAGATCGCTCTCGACCACAAACCCAACATCATCATCGATGACGGTTGCGACGTGGTGGCGACCCTCGTGAAAGAAAGACAGTACCAATTAAGCGACATCATCGGTACTACCGAAGAAACCACCACCGGGATCGTCCGTTTACAGGCGATGCTTCGCGATGGCGTGTTAACCTTCCCCGCGATGAACGTCAACGACGCGGAAACCAAACACTTCTTCGATAACCGCTACGGAACCGGTCAATCCACCCTCGACGGCGTGATCCGCGCGACCAATATCCTCCTCGCCGGCAAAACCCTCGTCGTCGCCGGTTACGGCTGGTGCGGTAAAGGCGTTGCCATGCGCGCCCGCGGTCTCGGCGCGAACGTGATCGTCACCGAGATCAACGCGGTTCGCGCGATCGAGGCCGCGATGGACGGTTTCCGCGTCATGCCGATGGGCGAGGCCGCCAAAGAGGGCGACATCTTCGTGACCGTCACCGGTAACAAACACGTCATCCGCGGCGAACACTTCGACGTGATGAAAGACGGGGCGATCGTCTGTAACTCCGGTCACTTCGACATCGAGATCGATCTCGAAGCCCTACGCGCGAAAGCCTCGGAAGTGAAAACCGTCCGCAACTTTACCGAACAGTACAACCTATCCACCGGCAAAGCGATCGTCGTTATCGGCGAAGGTCGTTTGGTCAACCTCGCCGCCGCGGAAGGACACCCCAGCGCGGTCATGGATATGAGCTTCGCCAACCAAGCCCTCGGCGCGGAATACCTCGTCAAAAACAAAGGACAACTCGCCCCCGGCATCTACTCCATCCCCTACGAGGTCGATCAGGAGATCGCCCGCATCAAATTAAAAGCGATGGGCATCTCGCTCGATTCCCTCACCGAAGACCAACTCACCTATATCAACTCCTGGACTTCCGGAACCTAATCGCGAGATAAACGACAGGGTGGGTAACTCCCACCCTGATTCGTTACAGAACGATTCGCTTTATGCCAGCTTCCCGTCAATAATGGCATTTCAACAATAAATCTCCCGCAACCAAGCTTTTTATCTTTTTAATACCGTTAGTTCTGTATTCCTTCTCCTGACTCCTGGCTCCTGACTCCTGTATTCTTGAAAAATTATGACTGAATGGATTACGAATACAATGACCACGATGGGCTATCTCGGGATAGCCCTCTTAATGTTTTTAGAGAACCTTTTTCCGCCGATTCCCTCGGAATTGATCATGCCGCTCGCGGGTTTTACCGTCCACGAGGGGAAAATGTCCTTTCTTCCCGCGGTAATCGCCGGGGTGGTGGGAACCGTGATTGGCGCTTTACCCTGGTACTATATCGGTCGGATCGTCGATGAGGCGAAAATCGAACGCCTCGCGGATAAATACGGCAAATGGATCACCGTCTCCGCGAAAGATATTCAAAAAGCGAATGAATGGTTCACCCGTCACGGGGGTAAAGCGGTTTTACTCTGTCGCTTGGTGCCGGGGGTACGGACATTAATTTCCCTCCCCGCGGGAATGAATCATATGCCGATGTTGCCGTTTTTACTGTACTCGACGATCGGGACGACCCTCTGGGTGGTTTTCCTGACGGCGGCGGGATATCTGCTCGGCAAGAACTATCCTCTCGTGGAAGAATATATCGGGCCGGTCTCCAAGATCGCGCTCCTCTCTCTCGTTATCTGGTTTATTATCTGGATCGTCCGCAAGCGGAACCGCCGTTACGAGGGATAATCGGAAAGTTTTTTCTCGATCGCCGGACGGGTTTCGGGCGATCGAGAAGCGAGGGAGGCAACCATCATTTTTGTTTTAGTCTAAATGCTCTTCTCTGGCTTCACTAGACGCTGAATGTTGACTTCTCCGTGCCGATCGAGACAATTTAATACGCATTCTGGCAGAGTATCTAGTAAACTGACAGTTGCTGTAGATTTGGAGATCGCGCCATGACATTTGAATTTGAATATCCCGATAACCTAAGATACACGGAAAGTCACGAATACGTCAGATTAGAAGGCGAGATCGCGACCATAGGGATCAGTTCCTTCGCGATCCGCGAGTTGGGCGATATTGTTTTTTTTGAACTGCCGAAGGTGGGAGACACGATCGTGGCGGGAGAACCGATCGGCACGGTCGAATCGGTCAAAGCGGTCGCGGAACTCTACGCCCCCGTCTCCGGAACCGTGACCGCGCAACATGGCGACGTGGTCGATGATCCCGCGTTAGTCATGGACGATCCCTACGACGATGGCTGGTTATTCCAAGTTCGCGTGGACAATCCCGATACCGCCCTCGCCGGCACCCTCGGTGCCGGTGAATACCGCGCCCGAGTGGAAGGCGAAGGTTAATTATTATTAATGCTATCCAGTCGGGCTTGACCCTATCATAGAGAAGTAAAGAACAGGAAGCGCGAACTCTTCCTGCTTTTTGTGTCCGTCGATCCGTTTCCCTTCTCGTCCCTCGCCCGATCGAGCGGGGTTTTCCACCAACCGCGCGAATTATGCTCAATCCCAACCTAGAAGCCATCGAACTCTCGAAAGACGAGGTTCAACGCTACTCCCGTCATATTATCCTGCCCGAAGTCGGCCTCGACGGTCAAAAACGTCTCAAGGCGGCCAGCGTTCTCTGCATCGGAACCGGCGGTCTCGGTTCCCCTCTCCTTCTCTATCTCGCGGCCGCGGGCATCGGGCGCATCGGTATCGTCGATTTCGATATCGTCGATAGTTCCAACCTCCAGCGCCAGATCATCCACGGAACTTCCTGGGTGGGCAAACCGAAAATCGTTTCCGCCAAAGACCGGATTCTAGAGATCAACCCTCACTGTCAGGTCGATCTTTACGAGACCCGGATCAGTTCCGAAAATGCCCTTGACATTTTAGCCCCTTATGATGTAGTGATCGACGGGACGGATAACTTCCCCACCCGTTACCTCACTAACGACGCTTGCGTTCTCCTCGACAAACCCAACGTCTACGGCTCGATCTTCCGGTTCGAGGGACAGGCGACCGTTTTTAACTATCAAGGCGGCCCTAACTACCGCGATCTGTATCCCGAACCCCCACCACCGGGAATGGTTCCCTCCTGCGCCGAGGGGGGCGTGTTAGGCGTATTACCCGGCGTGATCGGCACCATTCAAGCCACCGAAGCGATTAAAATCATCCTCGGCGCGCCGGATACCCTCAGCGGGCGATTACTGCTCTACAACGCCTGGGAAATGAAGTTCCGAGAACTGAAACTGCGTCCCAATCCCGTCCGCCCGGTGATCGAGAAATTAATCGATTACGAACAATTCTGCGGTATCCCGCAAGCGAGAGAACAGGAGGCCAAACAACAGATGGAAACCTCGGAAATGACCGTTACCGAGTTAAAAGCCCTGATCGATAGCGGCGCGACCGATTACGTTCTGCTCGACGTGCGGAACCCCAACGAGTACCAGATCGCCCGGATTCCCAATTCCGTGCTAATTCCCCTGCCGGAAATCGAGAACGGTTCCGCGATTCCCCAAGTCAAGGAACTGGTGAACGGTCATCGCCTGATCGCGCACTGTAAGATGGGCGGTCGATCGGCCAAGGCGCTCGCTATCCTCAAAGAAGCCGGGATCGTCGGCACGAACGTGAAAGGTGGGATCACCGCCTGGAGTCGCGAGGTCGATCCTAGCGTTCCGGAATATTAAAGCTACAGAGTGGGCGAGGCGACCTCGCCCCTACCATCCTCGATTTTGGGAACGGTCGTTCCGCTTTGAAGAATCGGTATACTTTCCGACTCCCGCCTCCCGCCTCCCGCCTTCTCTGACCCCTCCCCTACAGGAATCTGCTAAAATCGAGCCGAGGAATTATCCCGATCGGGTGTGAGAATGACGATGAAAAGCTGGATCAAAAAAATCACCGTTTACGTGGCGATCGCTACCGTCCCGGTGGGTTTACTGGAAATAACCCGACCGACCCCGGTACTCGCCAATCAATTCGATACTTGTATCCGTCAGATCGCCGGCGCGGGAGTTAGTCCGCGAGACGCGGCGCAAGCCTGTTCCGACGCGCTGATCCCGAAAGAACTGTCCCGGTGCGTGGCCATGATTAACAGCCGAACGCCGATCGACGGACAATCGGCCCTGCTCGCCTGCTATCAAGTCCGACGACCGATCGATCTGGCCAACTGCGTGGTCGATATCCATCGCGCCGTTCCGGCGATCGCCGCCGCTCCCGCGACCAAACAAGACAAGAAAGCCCCCTCCGAACTCTCCCTACAAACCCTGGATTCCTGCCGGAAAAGTTTACTACCCGGCCGTTTCTCCGAGTGCGTCATCGCGACGAGTCGGGACGTGGCGAAAGAAACCCCCGCGGAAGCGCTCGATACCTGTTTGAGCGCCGAGGATTTCCCCCGCGATCTCTTCCCCGCTTACCCGCAGAATCAGAACCTGAACGAACTCCGGCCCTAGAGAGCGATCGCCGGCGGTCACGGGAGTAGGGAACAGAACCCTACTTCCGGGTTATCTTGGAGATGTGAGTATTTACCTCCGCGGGAGAGATGATTATGACGTGGCGCGGTTCGACCGATGCGAAAGATCGGATTTTCGGGGCGTTAGCTTATTTATTGCCCCTATATTCGTCCTATGAGTTCGGTATTTTTTTATTCCGACAGATCCCCGGATTGGCGGAGATTCTGGCGATCGCCTTATTCCCGATCGCTTTCCTCTATAATTCCCTCAATTCCCTCGGTCCGTTCGGCAGTTTAATTGTCTTTTTCGTGCTCTTTCTCGCCGTCGTTCGCAACCCGAGAATCGCTCATTTTATCCGATTTAACACCATGCAAGCGATTTTAATCGATATTTTGGTGTATTTGGTGGGATTATTGTTAAGTTGGGTCGCCAGAGTAATGGGCGCGAATCTCATCGTGGAAACGTTATTTAACGTGATCTTTTTGGGCGCGTTAGCGGCCTGTGTTTACTCGATCGTGCAATCGGTTCTCGGGAAATACGCCGAGATCCCGACCGTTTCCGATGCCGCTTACAGTCAGGTCGGCGGTTAATTCGCTTCCCGCGCCGGCCGGGAGGGACTTGAGTTCGTAACTCTTTTCGGCTACAGTCTCTCCAGAATGACCGGGTTCGGTACGAGGCTACTATGTCCATCACTCCACTCAAACAGGCATTACGCAAACTCAGGGCCGAAAGGGGAAAAATCGCTGACTCGGTGAGCCGGAAAACGCCCGCCCGCGTCAATCGTTGGTTTAAATGGTTATCGCCCGGTCTATTCGTCAAACGTTGGTTACTAATTAGTTTAACGGGGGTATTCCTAACCTCGTTCGGGTTAGCCGTCTGGGTGAAATTAACCCCCGTCAATCGGATTTTAGAATTTATCTCCCAATCGCTGGAAACCCTGACCCGGTTGGTTCCGAGCTATGTATCGGGGCCGCTCGCGGTGTCGCTCGGGGTATTCTTGTTACTGTGGGGTCAGGGTCGCACCGTGGAAACGATCACCGAAGCCCTCCAGCCGGACGGTTCCGAGGAATTGGTCGATCGATTGCGCGCCCACCGTCGTCTGCACCGGGGGCCGAAAATCGTCGCTATCGGCGGGGGAACCGGGTTATCGACCCTCCTACGCGGTTTAAAGCAGTACAGCGCCAATATTACCGCGATCGTTACCGTGGCCGATGACGGGGGTTCGTCGGGACGACTGCGGCGCGAGATGGGCATCCTCCCGCCGGGGGATATTCGCAACTGTATCGCCGCGTTAGCCGATGAAGAGAGATTGTTAACGGAATTATTTCAATATCGCTTTCACGCCGGGGACGGGTTATCGGGGCATAGTTTCGGCAATCTGTTCCTGACGGCGATGACGGAAATCACCGGCGATCTGGAACGGGCGATCGACGCGAGTTCGCGGGTACTGGCCATTCGGGGCAAAGTTCTTCCCGCCACCCTCACCGATGTGCGTCTCTGGGCGGAAATGGACGACGGCCGGGTGATCGAGGGGGAATCGAAGATCACCGAAGCCAACGGTCGTATCCTTCGGATCGGTTGTCATCCCGCCGATCCGCCCGCGTTACCGGCCGCGCTCCGGGCGATCGAGGAGGCGGATTATATTATCATCGGGCCGGGCAGTCTTTACACGAGCGTGATTCCCAATCTCTTGGTTCCCCAGATCCGCGACGCGCTGGCGGTCGCGACCGTCCCCCGCATCTACGTGTGTAATATTATGACCCAGCCGGGAGAGACGGATCATTACACGGTCGCGAATCACCTTCAGGCGATCGATCGCGTCTGCGAACAGCCGGTCTTCGACGCGGTTTTAGCGCAGAGAAACCCCCCGTCTCCCGTAGCGTTGGAACGGTACGCGCGAGAACAGAGTCATCCGGTTTTTCTCGATCGAGAGGACGTGGCGCGATTGGGCTATCGGGTGGTTCTGGCGAACGTGATGGCGGAAAACGCGGAAACCGCCCAGGTTCGCCACGATCCGCAGAGGTTAGCGCGGGTTCTCTGGCGCTGGTACACGAAGAAATAGTCGGGGCGATCGCTTTTCCCGCGAGAGTTCCCGATCTCGCCGGAATTCCGCCCGAATATCGGGGAACCGGCTCGCGGCGATCGAGCGATCGAACTACCTCTTGAATAGCCGATTCACGAGTTAAATAACCGTCGTAACCACGAACTTCGATCGTGCAGGAAAACATTGGCGCAGTTGCGTCCCGGCATTCCCGAGATCGAGCCGCCGGGGTGGGTTCCCGCGCCGGTCAGATAGAGATTTTTAATCGGCGTTTTGTAATTCGCGATCTCCGGTAACGGACGTAGGAAGATCATCTGATCGAGGGTCATATCCAGATGATAGTAATTCCCCTTGTAAGAACCCAAGCGATTCGCCAATTCCGCCGGACTCTCCACCCGACGCGCGATGATCGAGGATTTAAGATTCGGCGCGTAACTCGCGAGTTTATCGATCACCCGATCGGCCACCCGATTTTTGATCTCGTCCGTCCATCCCGTCCCGTTGAGTCCCGTTCCCTCCGCGCCCGCGATCTGGTAGGGCGCGAAAAACTCGATCCAGAGGGTGTGTTTTCCCTCCGGGGCCATCGAGGGATCGAGCATCGTCGGCACATCGAAGTATAACGAGGGATCTTCGTCGGGAATCTCGCCCATAATCGTCAGCGCGTGGGCTTTCTCGACGTGGCGCACCGAATCGGCGATCAATAGCGTTCCCATTAAATACTCGTCTCGGTGATTGTACGCCTCGAATCGGGGAGGTTCCGAGAGCGCGCAATCGATTTTAAGAATTGTTTCGTTGTTATTGACAATTTTCCGTTCGATTCTCTCCCGCAGTTCGGGATCGGCACCGTCCACGTCGGCGGGATCGAGCAGTTGCAGGAACACCCGGCGCGCGTCGATATTGGAGATAACGCCCGCGGTCGCCCGGTATTCCTCGCCGGACTCGGTACGGACCCCGATCGCTCGACCGTCCTCGACGAGAATCTGTTTCACCGAGCGATCGACCCGAATCTCCCCGCCGAGACTTTTCACGCACTTCACCAGAGCCTCGGTAAGCGCGCCCGTCCCCCCGCGCGGTCGGGCGACTCCCGGCGAGTGACGCATGGCCATCATCATCATTCCCGAGGTAATACCTTTTTGAGACGGGGGAGCGCCGATTTCCGCCGCTAGACGGGCGAGGGGAGCTTTCACGAACTCGCTCTCGAACCACTCGTTTAACACGTCCTCGGGGGAGGTGATCATCGTGCGGATGAAATCGAGCAGTTTCTTTTTCGAGCCGATCGATCTCCAGACCTGCCGGAGCGCGTTACCGTCGTAGTTGCGGGCGATATTGAGGAAAGCCTGGGGCGGCGCGTTGAACCACGGGGCGATCGCCGTCATCAAGCCCTCCCAATAGGCGATAAATTCAACGTAGCGATCCCCGTCGCGGGGGCTAAAACGGGCGATCTCGGCGCGGGTACGCTCGATCGAGCGGTAGGAGAGAAAATATTTCCCGTCCGGGTGAGGACAGAAAACCGTCGGATCGAAAAAGAGATATTCCAACCCGTACCGTTTTAATTCCAACTCCTCGATCACGGGCCCGAGAAAAATAAACTCGTGATCGATGGCGCAGAGGTTGAACTTGAACCCCGGCGCCGCGTCGGGAATCACCTCCTCGGTAGTGGCCGCCCCGCCGGGAACGGATCTCCGCTCCAACAGGAGTACCCGATACCCGGCTTTGAGGAGATACGCGGCACAGACTAACCCGTTATGGCCCGCGCCGATGAGAATGATATCGTAGCTTTCCATGCGCTTTCTAAAATTCCTACTTTTATTTTGCGCGTTTCTTGACAGTAATATGTTAAATATAGTAAAGATTGCTTGAACGAGCGGGGGCGCGCGGGTCTTTATTCTATGAGTTATTTTTTGAACGTAATCCAGCCATCGGGAATTTTAGATGGTACGCGGGCGGGACAATTCCGGGAAGAAATCACCGATGCCGTCCGAGAGGGAGCGACGGTAATCCTCATCGATTTTCAAGAGGTCACGTTCATGGATAGTTCGGGGTTGGGCGCGTTGGTTCTCTCCCTAAAAACCGCTAGAACGGCGGGCGCGGAACTATTTTTATGTTCGATCAACGAACAGATTCAAATGCTATTCGAGTTAACCAATATGGATCGGGTATTCGAGATTTTTGACAATCGCGAGGAATTTGAACGGAAAAGAGCGATCGGATAATCGGGCGAGGAAATCTTGTAATACATCTATCTAGCGGGATATTTACGCGATTGTTTTCGCGGGAATCGAAACTCTCTCGGTCTTTTTCAGGCACCTTTAAAGTTCACTTGCATGATCGAGAGATCGTCGTTAAAATTACTGCCGATCTGTAAGGCTTGAATGGTTTGGATAAAGCGATCGAGATCGGCGAAACAATTCTCGTGATACTCGTGTAAGGCTCGAATAAAGTTCTCTAATCCCCAGATCTTTCCCCCCGGGCGATCGAGTTCGTAGATACCGTCGCTGAATAGATAGAGACTGGCGGGAGATTCGATCGGGTGGGATAAATTCACGTACTCCGCTTCTAAAAACATTCCGATCGGGAAACCGGGCGCTTTTAATCGGGTTTCCTCGATATGTCCGGAGAGGGTTTTAGAAAGTAAGATCGCCGGGGGATGTCCCGCGCTGGCGTAGGTTAATTCCCGGCGGGCGGTATCGTAAACACCGTACCAGATCGTGAAATATTTATCATTGCGCTGGGTGATCTGGAAAACCTGATTGAGTCCGTGTAAAACCTCGTTCGGTTGATAGTAATTCACCCGGTTCAAACTTTTCGATCGAATGAGATTGATCACCGATAGGGAGGGTAAAGCCGCCCGTAGACCGTGACCGGCCACATCGAGAAGGTAGAGAACTAAATGATCCCGATCGAGCCAGTAATAATCGAACCCATCGCCCCCCAATTGACGGGAGGGCAAAAAACGGAAATCGATCGAGATATCGTCCCCTTTCAAGGGTTCGGGTAGGATCGATCGCGCGTAATCCGCCGCCTCTAAAAGTTCCATTTCTAAAAGTCTTTTTTGCGCTTGGAGATCGTGGCTGAGTTGATGCAGTCTCATCCCGGCTCTCACCCGCGCCTGTAACTCGTTGATCTCGATCGGTTTACATAAAAAATCGTCCGCCCCCGCGTCCAGTCCCTTCACCCGATCTTCCACCGATCCCAACGAAGTTAAGAGGATAAAAAACGTCGTCGAGAGTTCCGGGGTCATCTTGATCTGACGGCATACCTCCAACCCGTCGATCCCCGGCATCATCCAATCGCAGATCACCATCGCCGGGTGTAGCTGTCGCGCGAGAGAAAGTCCCTCGTCCCCATCGCTCGCGACGACTACCTCGTAAACTCTCTTGAGCGCGCGTTCGAGCATGGTTCGGATCGCTACGTCGTCGTCAACCACTAGGATTTTCGCCATACTTTACCTAACTCGATTTCTTTATCTTACTTCTCGCCCGATCGACCGGGACGGGGCTTTTCCCCCGCGATTTCTCTCGATCGGAAAGAGACCGCGACCGTTACACTAGAGGTGAGCGATCGGGCTTTATTGCCGCGATAGCTTGATTTTTACCTTACTCGATTCGTGAGGCGACGCGGGGCGTGAAAATTTCTTTCAAGGTGGACGGCGAACTTCAATCGCTAGAGACCGTTTTGAAATATTTCGACCAACTCGATCGAGCGGGGATCGCTCGAAAGGATTGGCTACAATGTCAACTCGCCCTCGCGGAGGGATTCACCAACGCCGTCCGTCACGCTCACAAAAATCTCCCCCCCGAGATCCCGATCGAGATCGAGATCGAGCTTACCCCGGACGGTATGGATCTCCGCATTTTCGATCACGGCCCCTCCTTCGACCTCGAAAAATACCTGCGGGAAAACCTCGCTCCCGACGCGCTCCGCTCGGGCCGCGGCCAGGGAATTCCCATCCTCCGCAAGATCGCCACCCATCTCGCCTACCAACGCACCCCGGACGATCGGAACTGTTTATCGATCGTCAAATCCTTTACCCCTCCGGCCGGCCGGTAATCCCTTCACCCTTTCCCCCTTCCCCTTTCCCCTTTCACCCCCAGCCTACACCCGACACCCTACACTCTACCTGCCTAAATGCCGATGAACCCAGTTTCCCCGATCGTCTCCGCCCCTTGGTTAATGGAACACCTCGATCGCCCCGACACGATCGTCGTCGATTGTCGCTTTCAGTTGACCGCGCCGGATCTCGGCCGTCAGCAGTATCTCGAAAGTCATATTCCGGGCGCGTACTATCTCGACCTCGATCGAGATCTCTCGGCCCCGATCGATCGTCACAGCGGCCGGCATCCGTTACCGAATCCTGACATTCTCGCGGAAAAATTAGCCTCGATCGGGGTAATCTCGGGAGAGAGCCACGTTATCGCTTACGATGATTCCCGTTTCGCCTTCGCGTCCCGTCTCTGGTGGCTCCTGCGCTATCTGGGACACGATCGGGTCAGTTTGCTCGACGGCGGCTGGAAAGGGTGGTTAGCGGCGGGTTATCCCGTTTCCGCCGAGATCCCCGCGGCCGCGACCGGCCGGTTTATCCCCGCTCCCCGTCGGGAATGGACCGTCTCGATCGAGGAGGTGAAAAACCGTCCCGAACCGCCCGCGAGCGTTCTGATCGACTCGCGCGAGGCCGATCGCTACCGGGGGGAACGCGAACCGATCGACCCGATCGCCGGACATATCGAGGGCGCGGTCAACTATCCTTGGATAGAGATTACTGACGAGCGGGGCGCGATCTGGCCGGCGGACTTCCATCAACGGCGTTGGCGGGATATCGGGCGCGACGGCGAGGCGATCGTCTACTGTGGCTCCGGGGTGACGGCCTGCGTCAATCTTCTCTCCCTCGCTCTCGCGGGATACGACAATGTTAAGCTGTATGCTGGGGGATGGAGCGATTGGTGTTCCTACCTGACCTAACCCGTTTATCTGTTATAGTAGTAATACTTAATCGTTAATTTCTATCAAAATGCTCTACTTCCTGTATCATTCCTAAATCCTAACCCTATCCCGCTTTACCTATTCTCGATTTTGTCTCCCAGACAAAAAAGTTAATTTTATTTTTTCTTGCTACCTTCTTACTCGTTCAACTTCGGCTATTTCCTCGGAAATAGCTCGGATCGATCTGTGAAATTACTGTCTCGGTAATTTTATCGTTTATTTCTATAAAAATTTAGGTATGTATTTTGTATGACAGAAACGAATAATTGTCATTGTAATTACGGTCGGCCGAAGGATCGGTTATCGATTTTTGTCGATGGGAATAATATGTTTTACGCCCAACAGAAAAACGGCTGGTTTTTCGATCCCCGACGGGTTTTAAACTTTTTCACCGGCGATCCGAATATCACCTTAATTAACGCTTTCTGGTACACGGGACTAAAAGATTCTCAAGATCAGCGGGGTTTTCGCGATGCCCTGATCAGTTTGGGATACACCGTGAGAACGAAAATTCTCAAGGAATATTACGACGATAGTTCGGGACGTTACTCGCAAAAAGCCAACCTCGATATCGAGATCGTCGTCGATATGTTTAACACCGTCGATCAGTACGATCGGGTGATTCTCTTCAGCGGGGACGGCGATTTCGAGCGGGCGATCGAACTTCTCCGCTCTAAAAACACCCACATTACCGTCGTTTCTACCGAGGGGATGATCGCGCGGGAGTTACGCAACGCCACCGATCGCTATATCGATCTCAACGATATCCGTCGGGAAATCGAGAAACAGGATTATTAAACCGAGTCCGAATCGAATCGTTTCTCGATCGAAGAGAACTGTTTCGAGGAAAGCGTTTTCGCGGACGCTTTCCCCGAATTTCTCGATCGGGCTAGATATTTCCCGACGGTAAGTTTTGTAAATAACCTAGAAACCGGCGCGCCTCGATCGAACTCAGTTGATAGCGGGATTCTTTGTGAAATGTTTCCCGTAAATACTGTCTGCCTCTTTCTTTATCCCAACCCACCCGCTCCATCTCCTGTAAGATCATCTCTAATTCCGGGAGAAGTTCGATAATTCCCGCCACCAATCGATAGCACAGGAAATCATCGATCGAGGTAGCCTGCCACGGTTTACTCAAGCTAATACAGATCAAACAATGGGAACTTAAACTTTTCCCCTGATTCAATTTTTCTAAAGCGATCGGATCGGTAATACTTAACTCGAAATCCGAGAAATGATAGTCCTCGTCCAAAATCTTCGCTTTCCAGCGATTCCGCGCGTTTCGATAACAACTGAGGGACTTTACCTCGATCAGTTGTAAGGTTCTCGCGGGAGATCGATCGATTAAATCGTCAAAAGGGATCGCCCCTCCGTATTCCCGATATAAAAGTTCCCGTTCACAATAACCTAACAGATCGATAACTTTCGCCCGATCCACGACGCGCCACGGATGCTCTGTATATCGGTAATTTTCGATCTCGTAACTCGGCTTTCTCCGCGGGTCGATCGGGATATCCACCATATCCAAAATCGCTATCTTTTCCACATCGATCCGCTCGTCCTCTATCGGGATTTGCCCATCCTCCAGATCCGAAACCGGTCTAATCCATCGTCCCGAATCGATATCGATTCCCGCGATACACCTTCCCTGACGTTTATAGGAATTCGCCAAACAGATTATCTTCATAAGCTACCCCTCATAGATGAATAATTTCGAGATCGTTCCGTCGGGATTGTAGATATTCGGCCGCGAGACGACGATGACAATGATGGGGTTTATCCTCGCTACATAAAAAACAGGCATCCTGTAAACTTTCCCCGTCGAGTATCGATTCGATTTTTCGCTCACCGATCAGATGTAAGTATCGATCGGCGTATTCTTCCCAGGAAATTTCTTTCTTTTTGTACGCGGTTAACATCTCTCCCGTGGGAGCTAGAGCGGTTTCGTGCCTGTAGTCTATCTCGCCGATCTTTCCTAAAAAATATTGTAAATCCGCTTGTTTGGCGAACCCCGATAATTGAGAGGTATTATGGAGACGGGTATCGATAATCTTCCGAACCCCCGCTTTCTGGAGTCCTTCAAAAAACTCTTCCGCGGACTTCTTGGTAAAACCGATCGTGAATAATCTAATCATCTTTTTCCTCTTCTGGTTTCTGTTCGACAAAAGCGATTTTATCGCCTTGCTTTTGATAGGCTATCCGTAGACGTTCGGCTCGATCGAGCGGGGGATCGATCGAATCCGCGAACAACGAAAGCTGGAGCGCCGGTGCGGGATCTTCCAGATGATGTAACCGGAGCATCCTTTCCTCTAGATTCTCGTGAAATTCCACCTCCCCATCACTATGAATATGTCCGATCTCCAAATTAAACGGAACGAGATGTTGACACACGAGAATCGCCCGATGGCAGGTTAGGGGATCTTTTTCCGCGCACATCAAAGCGACGCGATAACTTTGAACCCCTTTCAGAACGCGTTGCAATCCTCGCTGGAAACTTTCCGTCCCCGCTATTTTTTCATAGAGCGCTTTCCCTTCCACGTAACAATCGGGATTATTCGGTCGCGCGCCTAATTCCGCCCCGAGAAACACGTAGCGGATGCCCGATCGAGCGAGATAGGATTGTAAGGGCACTCGATTAAAGTGGGGAAGGTAACGGCTATAGGGCGAGGAACGGACATCGGCCAGCGCGGTCACTCCGTGCTGTTGGAGTAATTCGAGAAACCTTTCGGGGCTATGGTTAGAATGTCCGATCGTGAATAGAGGTTTCATTCCTTTGATCGTAACGATACCCCCTTTATTTTACCCTTCCTTTTCGGCAATTCCAGCGCGCGGTCGCGGTCGATCGATCCCGAAAAAAACCGTTCCCCGTCTCCCCGATCGCTTCGACCCGATCGATGATTTTCCGAGTTCGTCCGACTCCATCCGGCGGGAACGTTTTACAATAGCGTTTTACAATAAATAATGATCCCCGTCGGAATTGTCCTCATGGTAAGCCATCTCGATCGACCCCTGAAAATAGCCGTCACCGGCGATATCCACGATCAGTGGTCGAGCGCCGATAACGAGGCACTAGAAGCCTTAAACATCGATCTCGCGTTATTTGTCGGGGATTTCGGCAACGAGGCCGTCGGAGTGGTTCGCCAGATCGCCCGATTGCCGATTCCCACGGCCGTTATCCTGGGAAATCATGACGCGTGGTATACCGCATCCTCCTGGGGTCGTAAACAATGCCCCTACGATCGCTCGATCGAAGATCGCGTTCGGGAACAGTTAGAATTACTCGGGGAATCTCATGTCGGTTACGGGAAACTGGATTTACCCGACCTGCAACTCTCGATCGTCGGCGGTCGTCCCTTTAGCTGGGGCGGTTCCGAGTGGAAAAATCGAGATTTTTATAAAGAACGCTACAACGTTAGTAACTTCGAGGAATCGATCGAGAAAATCCTCGAAAACGTCCGCGAAACCGCCCACGATACCCTAATTTTCCTCGGTCATAACGGCCCCCTCGGACTGGGAGACGAACCGGAATCCATCTGCGGCCGGGACTGGCAACCCCTCGGGGGCGATCACGGCGATCCCGATCTCGCGGTCGCCATCCAACGATCGCGCGCGCTGGGAAAACGAGTTTCCCTCGTCACCTTCGGCCATATGCACCACCGTCTCCGTCACACCTCCGCCCGTCTACGAACTCGACTGGTAACAGCCGACGGGGGAACCGTGTACCTCAACGCCGCCAGTGTTCCCCGCGTCGTCAGTTCACCGGCGGGAAACGCCCGCAATTTCTCCCTCGTCACCCTGTATCGGGGAAGCGTCACCAGTGCCGATCTCGTCTGGATCGACGATAACCGGGAAATTATCGAGCGCGAGACCCTATATCACCCCTCCGAGACCGTTTTAGAGGCGGTTTAACGCTTCAGTTCTTTTTCGGTTCTTTGATAAGATAAAGATCCGCTAACCTTGGAGGGGTGGCAGAGTGGTTGATCGCGCTCGACTTGAAATCGAGTAACTAGCAATAGTTCGTGGGTTCAAATCCCACCCTCTCCGTTGATAGATTTTTTTTCTCGAATATCGAACCAACGCCCGCGATTCTCGTACCGAGGTCGGGCGCGATCCCCCGGCGCGATTCGCTACCATGAGAGTAGACCTCGTGTCTGTTCTTTATGTCACCAGTTTTATGGCTGAAGATCGTGAATTGACGGGAACGGGAACCGAAGAGTCCGCGGCGACAGAACCCACCGTCCCGACTCCCGAAATTTTGACGGAAACCGCGGAAACCGCCCCGGCAAACGCCGCGACGACAGAACCCGTAACGGGGACGGAAACGGTGGAAACGATTCCCGTCGCGACTCCCGAAATTTTGACGGAAACCGAAGAAATCGCCCCGACCAACGCCACCGTAACGGGGACGGAAACGGTGAAAACCATTCCCGTCGCGACTCCCGAAACCGTAACGGCAACGAAAACCGTACCCGTCCCGACTCCGGGCGCGCGACGGGAACCGAACCCGGTAATGAAACGGATTCTCGCCACCCGCGAATCCTTTCATCGCGCGGTCGGTGAATTCACTCCCCGTTGGCGCGCCTACTGGAAACAGTGGCCGAGAACCTTTCTCGTCTGGTTTCTCCTTTTATTGTGCTTGAGTCTTTTGGTTTGGCGTTTTCTGCCGGGGGATGTGACGGTAGGAACCTATACCCCCGCGCAGGGTTTATTTATTCCCATTACCGTGTTCGGCGGCCCGTTGATCATCGCCCTTTTTATCGCCACTCACGGGGGATTGGAAACCTATTCCAACACCGTCGCCGTTAAGGGAATCGGTCTCCGTTTGATCGACTTTTTTTTCAAAGTCAGCGAGTGGGCGATCAATCTTTTACCCTCCAATCGCGCTCGACGGGAAAACATTTCTCCCCCGACCAACGGGATTGTCGATCTACCGTTTCCCGGTTTAGGATTTCAAGGATTTCTCGATCGCTACATCCTTAGCGATACCGTCAGTTCCGCGCGGGTCGTGGAAACGGTCTCGCGCTATCAATTACAGAATTTAGGCACGATCGCCGTCAATTTTCTCATCGTTTATATCTTAATTAAATTACCCGCGATCGTCCTTTGGGAAACGCTCTCGTTAAGCCTAGAATGGGGCGTTTACAAGTTAGGTTTCTGGATGGCGCGGGTTCCTTTCCCTCCCCTAACTATCTACCATTGGGAACTCTTTTTCGTGGAAAATATCGCGGTCGCTTTCGTGATTTTCTTCCAAGAAGTGAAACTCGACACGGCGAAAACCACTCATATCGATGAGGAATCAGCGGCCATCCAAGCCGGAGAAGCCGGGATTCACGAGAGTTAACCGGTTCTTCCCGTTAATTCCGTTATTCCTGTTATTCCCGTAGTGGATAGACACGGCTAAAATAGGGCGTTAGGAAAAACGAAAAAGCGTTGATCTATAACAACTTCGTCAAATATCTATTGCCTCATTTTAGCTGTGTCATTCCAGTAATCCACCGAGAAAACGGTAATAATCCACCGAGAAGCGAGAACCAGGAAAATAGAATAAAGGGCAAAGGGAAAGAAATTACTGGTCGTTTTTTTCCTTTTGCCGAAACACTCTCCCGTCTTCTTTCCCGACAAATTTACAAGCGATTTCCCGATTTCCAAAAGCGTTTTAGCGCTTTCAAAAGTCGATCGCCGTGATTTTCTTCAAAGATCAGATCGTCGATGAAAATCGCGAGAACGATACAGACAAGCGCGGTTAAGATTTGGGCGAAAAAATCGGGCAGGAAGCTCGTGAGGAGATGGCTGAAGGCCGGCACGAAGAGAACGCCGAAACCGACTAGACGTAGGGTAAACCAAAGGGGAGTTGACATTGTTGATGGCGACTTTCTTTTTTTGAAGGATCTCGCGTATCTCGATCGAAAATATCACGAACCGATCGTTCGCGCTACTCCTTTCGATTTTTTCCGATACGAACTCGTGAATTAATATTGTCGGGATCGCGTGATTTTCCGCTCCGCTCGATCGAATCCCGATCGCTCTTGTCCATCCTCTCGAAACTCGAAAAAGAGACCTCTCGCGAAATTCGTTTTTAAGGCTCTAAAAACTTTAAAAGTTTAGAAATTTACTAGACAAACTAGGTTTTTTGTCAAATTCTTAGCTAAAATATTCTGCATTCTTCCTCCTGACTCCTGACTCCTGACTCCTGACTCCCTAACCACACGACAATTTTTGAATTCCGCGTGGAGGTCTACGGTCGATCGACGCGGTATGATAGAACGTTGGCACATTACCCGATCGATCGACCATGACGAACCAGTATCGCGTTACCCTACTTCCCGGTGATGGCATCGGGCCGGAAATCCTCGGCGTGACGGTGGAGGTACTGAAAGTCATCGGTAAAAAATTCGACCTACAATTCGACTTCCAGACCGCGTTAATCGGCGGGTCCGCGATCGACGAGACCGGGAATCCCCTCCCCCACGAAACCCTGGATACCTGTAAAAACAGCGACGCGGTACTTCTGGCCGCCATCGGGGGCTATAAATGGGATACCCTCCCCCGTCACCAACGGCCGGAAACCGGTTTACTCGGCCTGCGCGCCGGTCTGAACCTTTTCGCGAACCTGCGTCCCGCGACCATCCTACCGCAACTGATTGACGCGTCCAGCCTGAAGCGGGAAGTGGTCGAGGGCGTGGATATTATGGTCGTGCGCGAATTAACCGGCGGGATTTACTTCGGACAGCCCAAAGGCATCTTCGAGACCGAAACCGGCGAGAAACGCGGCGTGAACACGATGGTTTACTCGGAATCGGAAGTCGATCGCATCGCCCGCGTCGCCTTCGAGATCGCCCGCAAACGTCGCGGGAAACTCTGTTCGGTCGATAAAGCCAACGTTCTCGACGTTTCCCAACTGTGGCGCGATCGGGTCATCAAAATGAGCGAGAATTACCCCGACGTGGAACTGTCGCACCTTTACGTCGATAACGCCGCCATGCAACTCGTCCGCGCCCCGAAACAATTCGACACGATCGTGACCGGGAATTTATTCGGCGATATTCTCTCCGACGCGGCCGCCATGTTAACCGGCAGTATCGGGATGTTACCCTCCGCCAGTCTCGGCGCGGACGGCGCGGGCGTTTTTGAACCCGTCCACGGTTCCGCGCCGGATATCGCGGGACAGGACAAGGCCAACCCGATCGCCCAGGTTCTCAGCGCGGCCATGATGTTAAAATACGGGCTAAACGAACCGACAGCGGCGGAAGCGATCGAGCGAGCGGTATTGACCGTCCTCGACCTCGGCTACCGTACCGGCGACATTCTCTCGGAAGGAATGACCCTAGTGGGCTGTCGGGGCATGGGCGACGCGCTCTTAAAAGTTTTAGATTCTTAACAAAAGCGTCCCGATTCCGAGATCCTCGTATACCATGAAGTAAGCAAGCTTAATAGTGGGGAGACAGAACGAGATGGTAGCCCTATCGCAGAAATCAGTACAACCGACCGAGGACATGGAAATCCCGATTTTACTCGATCCCACCCTCTTACGAGCCGCTAGGAGAATTTACCGCACCTATTGCGCTCTCAATAACAAAGTCGCGAAACGTCCTTCCGGTGTGGCTATCCATCGCGAGAACCACCGCGGTCAGTTGATTTTTAACAGTAAACCGATTCTCCTGCCGGGCGAGTGTTTCGTCCCCATCAAACAGATCGAGGCGGAAGCCTATTAATCGGTTCGGTTTGATTTGCCCGATCGTCAGTCGGATCGGACTGACGGATTTTTCCGCGCTCGTCTAGCGATCGATTGGCGGCCGGTTCCGGATTGTAACAGTCGAAAACGTTCTAGGATTTAATTTTCCACCCCCGTTCCCCGCTTGAAATTGCCGGGATCGATCGGGGTTCTCGCGCCAATCGTCGGGATCTAGACTTTCCTCGATCGTGGCGAATATTTTATCGCCGCGAAAATCGCCAGGCTCTCTCGCGTTCCGCGCGATCGGCCTCGCTTATAATTGTCAGAACTGTCTCCGGATAAGACTTTCAGGTTCTGCCAAACGAGAGAGCTATCAAGAATACCCACATTTTCACACGCGGTACAAGAGAGCCGATCGCCATCGAAGAGGAACCGGGTGATCGAGAGTCTCTAGAGCGATCGTTCACGATCGACCCGCTCTGATTTTTATTGACTTTAACAACTATAGCGCTAAGTTATCAGCGGTCGGCTATCCGCTAGAAATCCGCGCTCGGTGTAGTTCTAGAAGTGGTCGATGTCCGTTCCCGACGGATAGTGCTATATAACCATAATAAAGGTTTTATAGTCTTTTCCATCAAGGTAAATCACAGGAAAACTTTTACTACCAAAGGATTTCAGTCTCGAAAACGTATTTCGTATCCCCGAGAAGCCGCTGTATCTAAAGCGCAAAAAATAAGAAGCGTTTTATGTTTGTATGAAGGCATTTATGGGTCTTATAAAAAACTTAAAAACGCGACAATGCTGGATCGCTTACCGTATATTTAAAAAGCGAATACAACCTTTTATTTTCCCGATCGGAAAAGGAGAAAGCCTAAATGTGTACCGGTATCAGATTAATCGCGGCGGACGGCACGGTCGTTCACGCTCGGACAATGGAATTCGGGGTCGATCTTCGCTCGGAAGTGATCGTGGTTCCCGTCGGTTACGAGCGCTACGGAACCGTGCCCGCGACGAAAGAGAATAACCTAGACGGCGCCGGAAAAGGGGCTAAATGGACGGCGAAATACGCTTGCGTCGGGGCTAACGGTTTCGGCATGGATGTGATTGTCGATGGACTAAATTCCGCGGGATTAGCCGCCGGGATCTTCTATTTTCCCACGAGCGCCGGGTATATGTCCTATACCGAGGAAGACGCGAGCAGAACCATCGCGCCCTGGGAACTCGGCTCGTGGATCTTGGAGCAACACGCGACTGTCGATGAGGTCAGAACAAAGATCAAGAATCTCGTCGTCGCCGATGTCGTTTTCGAGGAAATGGGCTTCGCCCCGCCAGTCCATGTCGTGGTACACGACGCATCCGGTCAGAGCATCGTGATCGAGTACGTCAAGGGCAAGCTCAACGTTCACAACAATCCGCTCGGTGTGATGTCCAATTCACCTGCCTTCGATTGGCACATGACCAATCTGCGGAACTACCTCAATTTCTCGACCACGAACCTTCATCCTTTAGAACTAAAGGTACCGCCTTATATCACCGAAGAAGGGATCGAGAAGGACACCGTGAAAATCGAACCCTTCGGTCAGGGTACGGGAATGCTCGGTATGCCGGGAGATTTAACCCCTCCCTCTCGCTTCGTGCGCGCGGTCGCGTTCAGCCGATCGATCTTGCCGGAATTGCTGGAAACCGGACGCGACGCGGTTCTACAGGCGTTCCATATCCTGAACAATTTTGACATTCCTAAAGGGGTAGCCCGCGAGCCACACGGAGAAAAGGTCGAGGCCGACTATACGATCTGGACAAGCGTTAACGATCTCAAGGAGAAACGGTTCTTCTTCCGGACTTACAACAACAGCCAGATCCGGGTGGTGAATTTGATGGAAGCGGAAATCAACGCGTCGTATATCTCCAAATACCCGATGGGTGGAAAAGAGGATCGCGAGGAGTTCACAACGGTAACTCCCACGCCCGCGGCCTCGCCCCGATAACCGGATAGGGATCTCCGTAACGCTAGGGTCGGCGCGCGGGTAATTCCGTCTCCGACCCTATATCTCGCGGGTTTTGGATTTTTTCGGGCTTCTCGCCCGCGGAATCATCAGGGTTTCGGTATTTTTAGGACGCTGTATTAATCCCCGACCCGCGCGTGGTCTATCAAACGGTTTTCCTAAGGGCGACACGGCTCGTCGGGATCTAGGCCTCTGTAGAGTCGCGGCCAATATTCTATCGATCGGAGAAACGAATCCCGAAATGTGTGGGTATTCTAGAAAGGTAAACGGAACGATCCCGAGCCGTCAACCGCTATTCTATGGAATTCCTTCTCGATCTCTTTACCACCGGCTTTGTCTTCGCGTGGGGCGCGTGCGTGGGTAGTTTTCTCAACGTGGTCGTCTACCGTCTGCCCAACGGGATGTCGATCGTGCATCCCCCGTCCCACTGCCCGAAATGTTCCCACCGGCTGGGGAAAACCGAGAATGTCCCCGTGGTCGGCTGGCTCTGGTTACGGGGTCGGTGTCGCTGGTGTAAAACCGAGATCTCCTTTCGCTACCCGGCGATCGAGTTCGTCACCGGATTATTATTCTGCTACGTCTTTCAAGACTTCGCCTTTTCCCTCGACACGATCGGCTACTGGATTTTCCTGAGTTGGTTGCTGGCGTTAGCCCTGATCGATCTCGATACCATGACCCTACCCGAAGCTCTCACCCGATCGGGCTTACTCTTGGGTCTCGTTTTTCAATTCGCCCTCGGATGGCAAAATCAACAGGGAGCCTCCTATCTCTTCGGGGCGCTCCTCAGCGCGGCCGTGGGAATCTGGTGTTTCGATCTGGTGCGTTTCGGGGCGACCCTCATCCTGGGAAAAGAAGCGATGGGAGGGGGAGACCCGAAATTAGCCGCCATGATCGGCGCGTGGTTGGGGTGGCAATCGCTTCTCGTCACCACGTTCGTCGCCTGTCTCATCGGTTCGGCGATCGGTCTGCTCGGAATCGTACTCGGCAAAAGACGGTGGCTACAGGAGATGCCCTTCGGCCCCTATCTCTCCCTCGGGGCGCTCGTCAGTCTCTTCTGGGGTAAGGCGATCGTTTCCACTTACCTGACGCTATTTTTTCCCACCTTTTAAAACACGGTTTGTCCTTCACTACTTGATACAATACATTTTGTGTCCTGGATTACCATTAGAACCACTCCTAGCCGCTGGGAAGCCGATTTCCTACACGAAATGCTCGCCGCTCACGACATCCCCAGCCGGGTGATCGATATCGGTCTCGGCGTTTATTGCGGTCAGGGGAATCAAGCGGCACTCCAAGTCCGTCAACAGGATCGCTGGACGGCTCTCTTATTAATCAGTCCCCTAGAGGAAAGTCTATAAATTCTCGCGCGTTGTCAGTACGGGGACGGGATTCAAGCTCGGATAGCGGGAATCCGCCATCCCTTCCCGCTCCCATCATCTCACGTTAACTTTAGTAATCCCCACCCACCGATCTATGTCTCTATTTGACTGGTTCGCCAATCGACAGAAAACGGAACCGAACGTTCAACAGCAACAGGAACGGGAGATCGCCGATGGTCTCTGGACGAAATGCCCGAACTGCGGCGTTCTCGCCTACACGAAGGATTTACTGGCCAATCAATTGGTCTGTAACGATTGCGGGCATCATAACCGCGTCGAGAGCGAGGAGCGAATCCGTCAGTTAATCGACCCGAACACCTGGAAACCGATCGACGAACAGATCCGACCCACCGATCCCCTCAAATTCCGCGATCGCAAATCCTACAGCGATCGCCTGCGGGAAACCCAGGAGAAAACGGGACTGATCGACGCGGTACACACGGGAACCGGCACGATCGACGGATTACCGCTCGCGCTCGGGGTGATGGATTTCCGATTCATGGGCGGTAGCATGGGATCGGTGGTCGGCGAAAAACTCTGCCGGCTGATCGAGCGCGCCACCGAGGAGCGTTTCCCCGTGGTGATCGTCTGCGCTTCCGGGGGCGCGAGAATGCAGGAGGGAATGTTAAGCCTGATGCAGATGGCCAAGATTTCCGGCGCGCTGGAACGCCATCGCGAGGCGAAATTACTGTATATTCCCGTCTTAACCAACCCCACCACCGGGGGAGTCACCGCGAGTTTCGCCATGCTGGGCGATATTATACTCGCGGAACCGAAAGCGACGATCGGTTTCGCGGGCAAACGGGTGATCGAGCAGACCCTACGGGAAAAGTTACCCGACGGTTTCCAAACTTCCGAATACCTACTGAAACACGGTTTCGTGGACGCGATCGTACCGCGTACCCAACTGAAGAAAACCATCGCGGGATTGATCGGCCTGCATCAGCCCTTTTTCCCTCTACTCTCCCCGCTGAACGCCCATCACTACCAGACTCCCGAACTGGTTCCCCTCAACGTCCCGCTCCCGAGTTCTCCCGATTAGTTTTCGGGAAAAAGCGCGATTCCATACGGGTGAGAGCGTTTTACGGGGGGCGCGAAAATCGGGGCGATCGACTTCCCGGATGGATCTGGGTGAAATGTCTCGGGAAACCTCTCTAGGAGCGGGAAAATGGCCTCGCTAGTGGAAACGCGCGACGGCGTGTTTTACCCTAGCGCGGCCGTCGATCGAGAACACGATCCGGAACCGTCCCCCGAAATCCCCCGTCCGCTATCGTAGAATTTTCCCGTCAAGAGGAGTGAAAATTAATGACTTATCGATCGGTTTGGAAACTCTCGGCGATCGCTCTTTCTTTCGCGATCGCTATTCCTTTTTTTACCGGTTACGACACGAGCGCGATCGCTTTTAGTGTTTGTGGCACTAGGAAAGAGAGAGCGACTTTTAAAACCAAGAGCTATTTAATCACGATCTGTCCGGGGGAAGCGAGCTATCAGTTGATTTTAACTTTCCACGACGGGACGGGCTACCAACGGATTCCCGTCCAGCAGGAAGGCAGAAAGTTTCGGGGGTCTGACGGTAAGCGTAATTATATTATCGATCGACAACAGTTCATTATCGGTACGGATGGAGAGCAACCGATCCGCGAATCGGTCATTCAATCGAGCAATTAGAGCGATTAAAAATATTGCGCGATATCGACGATCGGCGAATTTGTATCCTGAATACTTTAATGCCGATCGCGGATACCTCGCTTACAAAAATACAAGGATCTAATGAAGTATCAACGTTTCATCACGATTGGGGTCGGGTTTTCTTTTCTATTCGGCGCTCTCTCTCTTCCCGTTCGATCGAATAACCAACCGCTCGATCCCGGACTGAAAAAAGCTTTATTAAAAGAGATAACCCCCGAACTGAAACCTCAAGGAATTAACCCCGAAGATCAAAAAGTTTTTGCCGAAACGATCGATCTTAACGGCGATGGAAGTCTCGACGCGATCGTGGTTCTGATCGGTAGTTATTGGTGCGGTTCCGGGGGCTGTACGATGAAGGTATTTCACGGACACGCTCGGCAATTTCATCCCGTATCCACTTCCACCTTAATTCAGACTCCTATCACCGTCAGCGATCGCAAAACGAACGGATGGCGGGATTTAATCGTCGAGGTGAGCGGGGGGGGAATCGAGCCGAAAAAAGTCGCGCTAAAATATGACGGGAAAAAATACCCGCTCAATCCTTCTACTCTACCGGAAATTCCTTCTAAGACAGTAATTAAAGGAAAAGTTCTCTTTCCCGAAGGTAGCGTACCCCGATCGATCCGCTAGGGAACATCGCGAACGGATTTTCGATCGTTAACTTTATCTCGCACGGGATTCCAAAAAAGATGAAAAAACTTCAACAATTACAAGAATTTTTACGTTGGTTTTGGTTAGTAGCCAACGATATTGGCTATCCGAGGAACGCTGGCGCGCTTGGGGTATCTTGGCGTTGGTGATTCTTTTCATCGTTATCTATAACGAGGCCAGCGCTTTACTGAATCGCTATCAGGGAGAGTTTACCACCGCGTTAACCGATAAAAAGGTAGAAGATTTTCAGCGTTCTTTATTCCAGTTCGGGGGAATGTTACTCGTTTTTATTTTGTTCTGGTTCTCGGCAAATTTTATTCAGAGGAAATTACAACTGTACTGGCGGGAATGGTTAACGAATGATTTCCTCGATCGATATTTTAGCGATCGGGCGTTCTATCATATCAACGCGAGCAAGGCGATCGACAACCCCGATCAGCGTATTTCCGAGGATATCGAGTCTTTTATCAACAATTCCCTAGAATACACTCTTTCCTTCGGTAGTACGATTTTGAGCGGGTTTCTGTTTATCAAGATTCTCTGGACGATTAATCACGAACTGGTTTTTCTGGCGATTGTAACCTCGATCGTGCAAACCTTCATCAGTTTTTTCATCGGTCGGGTTCTCACGCCGTTAAACTTTAAAAATTTGGAATATCAAGCGGATTTCCGGTATAGTTTGGTTCACGTTCGCAACCATAGCGAATCGATCGCCTTTTACGAGGGAGAAGCGGAAGAAGAAGCGATGGTTCGAGCGAGATTCTCCCGATTGTTGAAGGTTCTTCACGCGAAAATCCCCCCCAATAGTCTCTTGGGCGCGATCAATATTAGTTTAAGTTTTACCGTTCTGATTCTCGCCTATCTGATTCTCGCCCCCCAATATTTCGCCGGACAGATCACCATCGGCGATGTCACTCGTTCCGTTCCCGCTTTTTTAACGATCGTCGGGGCTTTTAGTTGGTTCGCCAGTTCTTTCGAGGGATTAACTCTTTTCGCCGCCGTGATCAAACGTTTGGGAACTTTCGCCGATTATCTCGATCGAAATCAAAAAAGCGATCCCCGCGAGTCGGTGGTTAATACCCTGGTCGAACCCCGTTTCGCGCTCAGTCATCTAACGTTACAAACCCCCGATCGAGGACGAACTCTCGTACAGGATATCTCGATCGAGATTCCCGATAGCGAGGGAATTTTAATCATGGGCGCTTCCGGTTCAGGAAAAAGCTCGATCCTGCGCGCGGTCGCGGGATTATGGAACGCCGGCGAGGGCTATATTTACCGCCCGAAAACCGAGGAAATTTTCTTTATTCCCCAACGTCCCTATATGGTCTTGGGTTCCCTGAGAAATCAGATTCTCTACCCGCGTACCGAACGGGAAGTGAAGGATATCGACCTACAGGAGATTTTAAACAAAGTGAATCTAGCCGATCTGGCCGAACGCGTGGGCGGTTTTGACGTGGAGTTGAATTGGGCGGATGTTCTCTCGTTAGGAGAACAACAGAGATTGAGTTTCGCCCGACTGTTTTTTAGTAAGGCTAAGTACGCGGTTCTCGATGAATCTACCAGCGCGTTAGATGTGCCGAACGAGAAACATCTCTATCAAATGTTGCGGGATTCGGATATTACTTATATCAGTGTCGGCCACCGTCCGACATTAATTCCCTACCATCAAGCGATCGTCGAAATTTTAGGCAAGGGAAAATGGCGGGTTCTCAACGACGAGGAAAGCGCTCGGGTGGCGCTCGGATAACGTTCGGTTCTCGGAATCTTGAGAATGGCGATCGAGATAGATACGCCTACCGTAAGGGGTTGTTCGTGTTAGCCCGAGCCGAAGAAGCGGTTTCTCTTGGGAACGGCGTGGATTTTCAACCCCGAAGCTGATAAGTTTCGGATACCTGAAAATAGTAGCGAATCGTCCGGTTACTCGAAAGAAGTTTCCCGCGCGGTTTCTAATAATAATCGTCGTTCCGATCGCACGATCGCCTCGCGGGTGGATAACACCGAATCGGGATCGACGGAAAGACTCGTCACCCCCCATTTCACCAGATCGTCGATCGAATCGGGATTTTCCACGATCGACACCCCGCACACGCTACAGGGAATATTCAGCCGTCGCGCCTGTTGGATCGTCTGTTTTAAAGCGGCCAGAAGCGCGGGATGGCGGGTGGTTAACTGTTCCGAACGGGGGGGACGATCCCGATCGATCCCCAGTAGCCAGCGCGCGAGATCGTTCGTCCCGATAGCGATTCCCTGAACCCCCGCGCGAACGTAGTCCGGGAGTTGGAAGATCACCGAGGGAACCTCGGACATGATCCACAGTTGAAACGACGGAACCCCGGTGAGTCCGGCCATCCGCACGCGTTCGCGACAGAAGATAAATTCCTCGATCGAGCGGACGAAGGGTAAAATCAGATTTACATTGGTCGCGTCCGTCTGTACCCGTCGCAAAGCTTGCAATTCTAACTCGAAGAAGGTGGGATCGAGGGTGTACGCGAGGGTTCCCCGTCGATCCTCCCCGTCGTTTTCCAGCGAATTATCGAAGGAGCGATAGAAAACCGGACGCGGCGCGAAACGGCTGGCGAAATGTCCGATCAGCAACGCGATTTCCCCGATAAATTCCTCTCTCCGCTCTAATTCCATCCATTCCGGCAGGGAACGACGGGAGAGCGGTTCGCCGAGCATCCACTCCGATCGCAGTAAACCGATCCCGTCCACCGGGAGCGTTAAAACCCGATCGATACTGTCGATCTGGCTGATATTGACCATCAAACGGGTTCCGATGGGGGTGGGATCGATCGGCGCGAGGGGAACGGAGTCAACGCGTTCGATCGCCCGATCGCCTTTAGAAATCAGTCCCATCGTGCCGTCGAGAAGGATCGTTTCCCCCGATCGAAGCGCGCTCGTCGCGTTGGGAACCCCCACCACCGCGGGAATTCCCAACTCCCGCGCCAGAATCGCCCCGTGGCTGGTAATCCCGCCGTATTCGGTAATAATCCCCTTGAGCGAGCGGAGATGGGTGAGTTGATGGGGGGGGAGACTCGGGGTGACGAGAATGCTGTTTTCCAGATTCTCCCGTATCTGGTCGAGATCGGTGACAACCCGCGCCACCCCGGAAACGATTCCGGGAGAGGCCGCGAGTCCTTTGAGCGGGAAACGGGGGGAGGAGAGGGGAGAGGAAACCGTCTCCTCGTGATGGCAATTGAGGAGATAGAGCCGCGAATCGGCATCGATCGACCAGTGCCAACCGGTTAGGCTGGGTTTTTCGGCGAGAAGGGAACCCGTGAGTTCGAGGATTCGATCGAGCGTCGCGTTATCCAGACAGTAGGTTTCCTGTTCTTCGAGGTCGGGGGAGCGCGCGGTCACGGGATCTCCCGAGAGAGCGAGAGAATAGGCGCGCGACTTCATCCCTAGCTGGCGATCGAGCAATTTATAGTTACCGCGGTGAACGGTATAGATATCGGGGGCCACCTCGCCATCGCGTAAACTCCGGTCTAAGCCCCAGGTCGCCTCGATCCGCAAGCGATCGGTCTCGACCGTCACCCTCCCCGAACAGACCGCGTTGACGAGCGGTTGTACCAGGATCGCCAATCGTACCGTGTCCAGCCCGATTCCCATCCTGCGCCAGTAAAATAGGCTTTTCGCGGTGAATAGCTCCGCCCAGGCGGTTTTTAGGGCGTTCTCGATCGATTCCGGGTCGGCGCGGCTCACCGGCGCGGTCAGTAACCCGGTCGATCGTCGCGCGATCGTCCCCGGTAACGAGAATCGCCAGATCAGCGCGTCCGATCGCAGTTTTCCCACGGCTTCCGTCAATTCGGCCAGCCATTCCCCCGGAAGGGACGATTCCCGGATCACCCGGCGACTCTCCCGCGCCACCACCTGAAGAGCCTTGGAATCGTCGATATCCAAGTAGAGAGAGGAGTGGGGGAAATCCGCCAGCATCGAGGCAGAATCGTTAATATTTTCAAAAAATTGTTGAAAAGCCGTATTGATAATCGTGAAACCATCGGCGATCGGGTATTCTCTCCGGCGTAACTCACTCAAGACGAACGCTTTCTCGCCCACCAGAGGGCGATCGAGAGACGAGACACCATCGAGCCAGGAGAGAATGGTCACGGGATTCTGTCGAGAATTCTGAGATGATTGTAAAGGAATTCTTAAAAAATGAAAACTTTCCGCTTTTATCTGCTAGGGCGATCGATAGATAGTATCTCTATTGTGACGCTCTATCCCGAGAGCGATCGTGAAGACTTTCCGGATTTCTGGAAGGCAGGAGTCAGGAGTCAGGAGGCAGGAGTCAGGAGTCAGGAGTCAGGAGGCAGGAGTCAGGAGTCAGGAGGAAACAATATCATTATCTCCCCCACCTCCCCCACCTCCCGATGGCGATCGGACGGGCGAAAACGGCTACTATTAGAGAGGTACGGAATTGTCAATCATCACGCGAGAGCTTCATGTCCACACCCGCGAAAGTTTTGTTAGTCGATGACGAACCGGGGGTTCGCGAATCGGTACAAGCGTATTTAGAGTACGGCGACGATCTAGAAGTCCGGGTTGCCAGTAACGCGAACGAAGCGTGGGACTTACTCCAAGAGGAGATCCCGGATCTGGTTATCTCCGATATCATGATGCCTCAAGTAGATGGTTATCAGTTTTTAAAGAAATTGCGGGAAGATCCCCGTTTTCAGACGATTCCCGTGGTTTTTCTGACCGCGAGAGGCATGACGAGCGATCGAATCCAGGGATATAACGCGGGGTGCGATGCCTATCTCTCCAAACCCTTCGATCCGGAAGAACTCGAAGCGCTGGTGAAATCGTTGATCGATCGTCGTCGTCAGTCCCTACAAGCGAATAGCGAGAACGCGAAACTAGAGGAAATCGCCCGCGAGATCCGCGAGCTAAAACAACGGTTCGGTCAACAGAACACCTTCACCACCACGCCATCCCCCGTTAAGGTCGATCTCACCCCCCGCGAGCAAAGCGTCCTCGATCTCGTGGCCGAGGGATTGATGAACAAAGAGATCGCCAGTCGTCTCGATACCAGCGTTCGCAACGTGGAAAAGTACGTCAGTCGCCTCTTTAGCAAGACGGGAACCAATAGCCGCACAGAACTCGTTCGTTTCGCCCTAAAACACGGCTTAACCACTTAACAGGAGTCAGGAGGCAGGAGACAGGAGGATAGATCTTCTTATATCACTTTCTCTTCCCCCTCTCCCTCATCTTCCCCCTCTCCCCCCTCTCCCTAGCACCTTTCTCACTCCCAAAGGAGATTTTTTATGCCTTTTCCCCGCTCTAGCGGTATTCTGCTCCATCCTACCAGTTTTCCCGGCCGTTACGGCATCGGCGACCTCGGAACGGAGGCTTATCGGTTCGTGGACTTTCTCGCGCGGGGCGCCCAGCGACTCTGGCAGATCCTGCCGTTGGGGCCGACCGGTTACGGGAATTCCCCCTATATGAGTTTCAGCGCCATCGCCGGAAATCACCTGTTGATTAGCCCGGATATCCTTCTCGAAAAAGGATTGCTAGAGCCGTCGGATCTGGAAGATATCCCGGAATTTCCCGTCGATCGAGTGGATTTCGACAAGGCGATCGCTTGGAAAGTCTCCCTACTCCGTAAGGCGGCGAGTAATTTTGTCAAGATCAATGATACAATTCTTTACCGACAGTTCGAGGGATTCTGTCGGGGGAATGCCGATTGGCTGGAGGATTACGCGCTGTTTATGGCGTTATCGAACGCTCACGAGGGAAAACCCTGGACGGACTGGCCGGAGAATATCCGCGAGCGGCATTGGGGCGCGTTGGATTATCCCCGAGAACAGTTACGGGACGAGATTTTCTTCCATAAATTCGTTCAATTCGAGTTTTTCGAGCAGTGGTTAGCGCTGAAACGGTACGCGAACGCGCTGAATATCCAGATCGTCGGCGATATCCCGATCTATGTCGCGGGCAATAGCGCCGATGTTTGGGCGAATCCCCGCGTTTTTCGCCTCGATCCTCATAGCGGGAACCCGATCGAGGTGGCCGGTGTTCCCCCCGATTATTTCTCGGAAACGGGGCAATTGTGGGGGAATCCGCTTTACGATTGGGATTATCTCAAGTCCACCGGCTTCGACTGGTGGGTGCGTCGGGTTAAGGGGGTTTTGTCTCTAGTAGACATCATCCGGATCGACCATTTCCGCGGGTTGGAAGCGTATTGGTCGGTTCCTTTTGGGGAGAGTACGGCGATGAACGGACGCTGGATTAAAGCGCCTGGATACGATCTTTTCAACGCGATCCGCGATCGTTTGGGGAAATTACCGATTATCGCCGAGGATCTGGGCGATATCGATGAGGCGGTGTTAAATCTGCGCGATCATTACGGTTTTCCGGGGATGAAGATTTTACATTTCGCCTTCGGGAGTGACGCGGGGAATCCCTATCTACCGTTTAACGTCGATCGCAATAGCGTCATCTACACGGGAACCCACGACAATAACACGACGGTGGGATGGTTCCACGATAACGCTAACGAACACGAGAGAGCGCGACTGTATCAGTATATCGGCTGTCGGAGCGATCGGGGGGTGGCTTGGGATCTCATCCAACTCGCGTACAGTTCGGTGGCGAATCAGGCGATCGTTCCCCTGCAAGACGTGTTCGGTCTCGGTTCCGAGGCGCGGATGAACACTCCCAGCGTTGCCGAGGGAAATTGGGCGTGGCGCTATCGCGGCGAGGCGTTACAGGACGAATACGGCGATCGATTGCGGGATCTCGTGTATTTCTTCGGTCGGAATCGCTAGATCGATCGACGGGGGAACGTTTCTCGCCTTCCCCCGCTCCCTATCTTTTCCTTTCTCGCTCCCTCACCCCGATCGAAAGCCGTGGAACTCAAACAAGTGATCATCGCCCATAAAGCGAACCACGCTCAGAGTAAGGCGTGGGCGGAAACGTGCGCCAAACAGTTAGAAGCCCGTCAGTGTAAGGTACTGATGGGGCCGAGCGGCTTTAAGGATAATCCCTATCCCGTTTTCCTCGCCTCGGCCAGCGAGAAGATCGATCTGGCGATCGTCTTGGGAGGGGACGGAACCGTGTTAGCGGCGGCGCGCCATCTGGCCGCGGAGGGAATTCCTATCCTCGCCGTGAACGTGGGGGGACATCTGGGCTTTTTAACCGAACCTTTCGAGGTATTTCAGGATACGGAAACGGTTTGGGATCGATTGCAGGGCGATCGCTACGCGGTGGAAAAACGGATGATGTTAACCGCGCGGTTGTACGAGGGCGATAAAAACTCGCCGCGAGTCGCCAGCGATCGATTTTACGCGCTCAACGAGATGTGCGTGAAACCGGCGAGTATCGATCGGATGCCCACCTCGATCCTCGAAGTGGAGGTAGACGGGGAGATGATCGATCAGTATCAGGGGGACGGCTTATTAGTGGCTACCCCTACCGGATCGACCTGTTATACCGCCTCCGCCAGCGGGCCGATTATTCATCCCGGCATGGAAGCGATCGCCGTGACCCCGATCTGTCCGTTGAGTCTGTCTAGTCGGCCGATCGTGATTCCCCCCGCGTCGATGGTGAATATCTGGCCGTTGGGAGATTACGAATTAAATACGAAACTCTGGATGGACGGCGCGTTAGCCACCTCGATCTGGCCGGGGCAATGGGTGGGAGTGACGAAATCGGAGCATTTCGCCAAATTTATTATCCTGCGCGAAACGTACTCGTTCTATCAGACGTTACGGGAAAAACTCCAGTGGGCCGGCGCGCGCTTTCCCTACGACGGGAATCGACATAATTAAAAATGGGGGAGTGTTTCGGGAAAAGGGGTTTTTCGGGGAAAGGGGAAGGGGAAAAGGGGAGAGATCGCTTGTAATCCATTTATCTTTACCCGAAGCTTCCCGGTGGGGTAGCGAAGCGTAACCCACCCTACAATTTACCGAATAATCCCGAATCCTAGCCTATTCCCACTGTCGCAATTGTTCGAGGACGTTTTGCCAGAGCGCGATCACCTGTTCCTTGAGACGCTCGAAAATCGCGGCGATCGAGATAATCAGAATCCCGACAATCAGCCCGATCAGCCATTTTAAAACTGAATACTCGAAACCGAGAACGATTAATTGATAGGCGACGGTGAGGAGAAAAGCGCTCGTTCCCACGAAGAGAAAGGCGCGAATTCGCGTTCCCAGACCGATTACAATCGTCGCGAGAGCGATCGCCGCCGGAATCCATCCCCCCGTCTCTTGATGGAACAGTACCGCCGTCACGCAGATCAGACCGCTCCCGGCAACGCGCCAATAGTGTTTGGCGACGCGTCTCGATCGCAAAAAAGGATCGACTTGGGCGATATAGAGAAGGGAAAGACCCGTTAATACAGCATAAAACAAAACATCTGTCAAGTCCTCTCGGATGAAAAATCGGAAGATCCCCCAGTTCGCGAACGCGACGCTTAGGTAACTCCAGCGGATTTTTCCCGGACGGAGGGCAATCCAAGCGTAAAAAACAGCGATTAACAGAATACTAAAATAAGATATCGGGATAAAAGTTAAGAAAGCTGTCAGGAGAGGGATACCGATCGCGATATTTCGCCAAATATCGCTTCTCCATCCCCATCGCTCCCAAGGCGCTTCGTAGAACGCAAACGCGAAAATACAGGAGATCGCGCCGAAAAACGGGTCGAATCCTTCTAATTCTGGCCCGAACAAACGGGCTACTATCGCGGTACTGTAGAGATCCGCGACTCCTAGATATACCCACCATCCTTGCGGTCGGTTTCTTCCCTGGAGGATGGGATATGCCGCGATCACGAGACTGAAGGCGAAAAAGAGAGGATTCGGGTGATATTCGGGGATACCAACGAATTTCCAGAGGACAGCTACGAACCAGTGACCGTGAGCGATCGCCGTCAGCCCCGGTAGACTCAGAGAGAAAAGCGATTCCCGTCCCTTTTGCCGACACCAACGGACGAGAAGACGATAACCGAAAGCGATCGCCACCGTCACCCGACTTAGGATTAAATAGAGATCGGATACATTTCCCCCCGTCTGTAAACTCGCCTGATAGAGTATACATTCGTAAATCGCGGCGGTAATCCCGATTAGAGAGAGATAACCTAGAATTTGCCCGTTTTGTAGGCTAAGGCTGACTCCGAATCCGATCGCCGACGCGCCGAGTATGATGAGTCCGGTGTAAGCGTTCCAATCTCCCCATCGCCAAAAAATCGCCATTCCCGCGAACAGTAACGGGGCGAATTTTACCGCGGGGACGGAGGGGAAACGGGGTAGTAACGGACGGGTTATCGCGAGGACGGCAAACCCTAGCAGAAGATTGATTCCCGATACGAGAAGAAAATCCCGACGCGTCCACAGGACACTTTCGGCCGCGATGATTTCTCCCAACCACATCACCACCCAAACCGCGAAATTATCCAAGCGATTTCGGGAATAAAATAGGAGTGAAGTGCCGAGTAGAAAACCGGAGGCGATTACCTGTCGGTTAGGAGTGAAGAGACCGATTACGACTAGGGTTAAATGTAGCGTTAAGATGCCGAGATTTCCCAAACAGAGGAAAATTCCCCACTCGTGAATCGAGTCCGCGTAGAGAGGGAATAGGGAATCCCGACGCGCTCGAACCGCTAAACCGGTTAACCACAGTCCGGAGAGAATCTCCGCGTTCGCGAGTATCCAATTCGGGGAAAGAAGTAAACCCGCGAAAGTTTCGGACTGAAAACCGTATTGCCAGAGGGTGACGAAAATTGTCGCCAGGATAAAACCGATATGCAGTCTCGTGGCGAAACGTTGATGGAGATAGAAACTGTTTCCCAACATTAAGACTACCGATATTCCCAAACCGATAATTCTGGTTTCCGGTTGCCATAGGGTTAGGGTTTGGGCGATGAGTAACGCGATACTACTAAATACAGCCGCTTCTCTCCTTCTATTTTCTGGACTTTTCACGGCGACGACGGTTAGCATTATCGGGGTGAGTAGCCACGCGATGGACCGCGGATTCGGCGTTATTGACGCGTTAGCGGGTAATAGGAATAGGTAGGCGATCGAGGCGAGAATAAAACCGAAATACCAGTTACTTTTCGCGAGCACCGCGGGGATTCGGGACATACTGGCTATCCACTCGATCGCCATGAGAGTTAAAAACACGATCGACCATCCCGACGCGTCTAAATTCGGGAAAACGGTATCGACGATCGAGGCTATCGTGAAGAGGGCGATCGAGTGGGTAAAATAGAGGAGACGGACGCGGATCGGTTGTGGAAATAGGGTATAGAGTAAGGTCGCGGTGGAAAGAGAGAGATTGATCGATCGAGCGACAGGATTCGAGATACTATTGAGCGTTAAGAAAATTCCCAAAACCAAAGCTAAATACTCGGCAATACGTGCTAGATTCAATCGCTCGCGGCGATATAACCACCGGCTAAACAAAACCCAGAGAACTAGGTAAGGAAAATAGGTAATTCCGTAGAAAGTGTTACTGTAGATAGAATCCCCGGTTATCCGTACCCAGTTATTAACAAAACTTTCTCGAATCGTTGCCGGGATTAAATTCTCTATCCGAAACCATAGTTGTAAACCGACGAGAAATAGAGAGATAACGTCTCCCGTCCACCAGGCTCGCGATAATCTTTTCCAGAAAAAATGTAGAGCGAAGAGACTGATAATTGTCGCGGATAGAGGAAAATCCGCAAGAACCGTGAATCCCCAGCCGAGCGAGAGGAAAAGTACGGCGATCGCCTCAAGAATTGAGCGGATAAAAGCGGAAGTTTCTCCCGAAGTGTAATAGGGAAAAATCCAGCCCCAAATACCGATCACCAGTCCGAGATCTTCCCTCGGCAATCCGTCGATAAATCCTCCCCGAATTAATAAAATAGTACCCCCGTAGAGAAGGAGAGATTTTCCCAATACGCTCCGAGAAATTTCCTGCCGTGGAACGATAAAAACGAGGAGTATACCCGTGAGGATAACCCCGCTATAAATCGCGACAATGGAAAATCGATCGATCCCCCATCCCCATTGCAGTAAACTTAAGCCGAGAAAGCCGAACGTGTAGAGAATCGGTAAGCTCGATCGACTCTGAAAATAGAGAATTCCCAACAGGCTAACCGTAGCGATCACCGTCACTACTAATCCCGTCCCCGACGACCATAACCCGAAAGTATCTATCGCCCAAAAATTGACGGGAATCAAGAACAATGATATGATCTGTAGCGTTTGACTGGTTAACTGTAAATTCGCCTGTCGTTTCAGGAAAAAACCGATCGACCAGAAAATTACCGTATAACTCCAGAGAATGATATACTGAGTCGAGCGAGAGATATTTTGCCATTGGGTTCCCGCTAAAACCGCGGAAGACAGGACGACTAGAAAGATTCCCAAAAACAATAACCAACGAACACTTAATTCCTCCCGAAAAGATTCCCAAGCGTTCGTTACTAATCTTCTAACTTTCTCCTGTCGGGAAACCGATCGCGGGATTAATGCTTCTTCTTCCCGCGGGAAAGTATTCTCGATAACCGGATAATCGATCGCGGGTTCGGGAGTCGGGATCTGACAGGATAAATACCATCTCGCGACATATTTAACCTGTTCATCGTCCAATAACCCTAACGCTAACCAGTGATCGAATCCCGCTAATAAATTGGGATGCGATAGATCGATTGACAGGGAAAAAAGTTCGGGAGAAGGAGGGCGATCGGGGTTCATAGGCGATACGATCGAGAATCTAACCTTTCTCGATAAAAGAGGTCGTTCGATAGCTCGATCGAAAAACCGTTTCCCCTCCATCAAACCGCGAGAACTCGCCCCTTGTCCCCACCTTCGTGCCAATTTCCGAGGCGGATCGCGTTAAGATATTTAAAGCGAGTTTATAGACAAATACGCGTTAAGATAGATGCGGAATTTTCCCTCTCTTTATCCAACCGAATGATGTTCGTACCAGTGACGCGCGATATCGACGCGACGACAGATCCAGACTCGATCGAACCCGAGAATATATTCCAAAAATCGCACTAAAGCCTTAATTCTGCCCGGTCTACCCACTAAACGACAGTGTAGCCCCACGCTCATCATTTTCGGCGCGGTTTCTCCCTCCTCGTACAGCGTATCGAACGCGTCGCGCAGATAGGTGAAAAACTGCTCGCCACAATTAAACCCCTGATTGGTGGCGAAACGCATATCGTTATTATCGAGCGTGTAGGGAATAATTAAATGATTCTCGTCGTTTTCCCGCACCCAATATGGTAAATCGTCCGCGTAACTATCGGCCGTGTAGAGAAAATTTCCCTCCTCGATCGCCAGTCGGAACGTGTTGGGACTGGTTCGCCCCTGATACCATCCTAACGGGGGAGATCCCGTCACTCGCGTGTGAATCTCGATCGCCCGGCGAATATGCTCCCGCTCGACTTCCTCCGGGACGTACTGGTAATCGATCCAGCGATAACCGTGACTGGCGATCTCCCAATCCGCCTCGATCATCGCCGCGACAGCCTCTGGATTGCGCTCTAACGCCATCGCCACCCCGTAAACGGTCACGGGTACGTTATTCCGGGTAAACAGTCGGTAAAGCCGCCAAAACCCCGCGCGACTGCCGTACTCGTAGATCGATTCCATATTCATGTGACGGACTCCGGGGAGCGCGGAAGCGCCGACAATCTCCGATAAAAACGCTTCCGAAGCTTTATCCCCGTGAAGGATGCAGTTCTCTCCGCCTTCCTCGTAATTAATCACGAATTGAACCGCGACCTTCGCGGAGTTCGGCCACTTCGGATCGGGAGGATTTCGCCCGTATCCGACCATATCGCGCGGGTAATTAGATTTTTCGGGGAAAATTGGATCTTGCATTTGGATAGGAGCCAGGAGTCAGGAGTCAGGAGTCAGGAGTCAGGAGGAGGAGGCAGGTCGTAGGGTGGGTTAGCACAGCGTAACCCACCGAAAAGCCTGAAATAATCGGCAGGAGCCAGAAATAGGAGGTATTCTTGAAAAATACCCAGATTGGAAAGCTGAACGCTATCTAACTCGCTCTCCAATCCTCAAGACGAACGCGCTCGTTAATCGGGAATTCCGTTTCTCGCGTCTGTTCCACCTCGCCATGCGCTTTCAATAACGCGACCAATTTTTTCCGCATGATCAAACCAGGCTTATCGGTGAACATATGCTGTTCGCGGTTGGGACTGAGGGGGACATCGTAATCGGTGGTTTCCAGAATCCGCTTATCTTCTAGGGTAACGGCCCGATCGAACGCCACCACATCCGCCGTAGCCGTGTCCGCTTCCGTATCGTTGCGAACGCAGAACTGCACCATCTGGGAGGTAGAATCATCGATCGGGGTCATCGTATTGACGATAATATGAGATAGACCGTTCGGGTAATTTATCCGTAATTTGACCGTAAACGGCATAAACCACGTCATATCGAGCGTTCTGACCGTCTCGCCCGCGTCCATCTTTAAATTCTGTTGTTGCAGTTCCGGATTCACCACCCCCAAAACCCCGCGAACGTGCAATTTCCATTCCTCTTCGGTAAACTCCAGACTATCGGGGGTCGTGTGTTCTTCCGTCCCGAAGGTTCCCTGATGCACGAAAGCCGGGTGCGCGAGGTCGAATTCATTCTCCATCACCCGCAGTCCCGCGCATTTCCAGGTCTCGTAAAATTCTTGAATACTGCGGAATTCGGGGTCGCGTGTCTCCTCGATATCGGGAATTCCCACCAACGGATCATCCGCTAAACAGACCCAAGCGTATCCGTACCGTTCCGCGCAAGAATAGGCGTTTACCTGATAATTCGGCGAAATCGCGCAATCTTTCTGCGGAACCACCACGCATCGCCCCTTACCGTCAAATTGCCAACCGTGATAGGGACAGGCGATATTTCCTCCCACCACTTTCCCTAACGATAGTTTCGCGGAACGGTGGCAACAACGATCCTCGGCCGCGCGCGGTTTCCTGTCCGCGTCCAGCCACAACACGAGGGGATGTTCGAGCAGGGTAAACGAGCGCGGCCCGTCTTGTAATTCACCGATGGGAATGACGGGATACCAAAAGCGACGCAATACGGGTTGTTTGGTGACTAACATAGATTTTTTCGGATAAATTTACGAAATGATTCAATTTTTCGCGGTTCGATCTTGAAATTGAATGGATTGATTTTGAGCTTTAAACCGATAAATTTGCCATTTAAAAAATAAATTGCCTCCTGCCTCCTGCCTCCTGCCTTCTGCCTCCTGCCTCCTGCCTCCTGCCTCCTGCCTCCTGCCTCCTGCCTCCTGCCT
>NZ_JBAFSM010000039.1:0-50136 GCF_036688125.1 Pannus brasiliensis CCIBt3594
ATGCTATCGATAACGCTTTCCGTGTCTTGTCCTAATCTACCCTTTCTTTGCTATACATCAACATCAACGCCAGGTGAGCCGACCCCAACTCCTACATCAACATCAACGCCAGGTGAGCCGACCCCAACTCCTACATCAACGTCAACGCCGGGTGAGCCGACCCCAACTCCTACATCAACGTCAACGCCGGGTGAGCCGACCCCAACTCCTACATCAACGTCAACGGGGGGCGGGTCGTCAACTACCGGTTCGGGTACTACGGGGGGTAGTTCATCAACTACTGGTTCGGGTACTACGGGGGGGGCTTCGCCTTCTCCGACTGGGGATGATTTTTCGGCTGATTCCGGGCCTGATTGTCCTGATTGTGAGGATAAATGGTCAAAACTTAATTTTTATCAATATTTTTTAGAAAAGGTTTCTACTAAATTTCCTTTTGATATTGGGGGAACCTTACCTACTGGTTTGTCAAAATGTCCATCGGTATCTTTTTATGGTCGTTCTAAAGAATTATGTGAGGTTAATGAATTTTTAAAATATTTTAAATTTCCTGTTTGGATTTTGTTTCTAATTCGTGGGGTTTTGTCTTTATGAAGATTCCAGTTATTAGCGTCAAGTGGCTTTGGTGGACAAGTACACCGATTTTTGTAATTGTTTGTACTGCTTATACAGCAATTTTAAATCCTCGCGGAGTTATCAATACATTTTTAATACACTGTATTGATGTTGTCATGGTTGTTTGGCCTTCTACTCCTGAGAATTTTAAGATAGGTGTTATGTTGAGCGCTTTTGCTTCACAGTTTCCTAATATTGGTTGGGGTTTGGTTTCCGAGATTGTTTCAGGTGTTCTTGGTATTTTAGTCATTATTAGTACATTGAAAGTTTTGAAATATATTCCTTTCTTTTAATTATGCCTATTCATTTCTATAAAATTCCAGATTTTTATATGGGCGGTTTCTTCGGTGGCTTTGGCTCTGGCAAAAGCCTTTCGATGGTTGAAGCTGGTGTTGATTGTGCGAATTTTTATCGAAAATCAATTGTGTCAAATATTCGTCTTGATGGTCATTATTTAAAGCAGTATGCTAAGAAATTTGGTTATACTTGGTTTGCTAAGTATGGTAGAGTTTTTTATGTTTCTGATACGGAAGACCTTTTAAAACAACAGAATAAAATTATTCTTTTTGATGAGGTAGGTATTCATTTATTTAGTCGAGGTTTTCGAGATAGTTCTAGGAAAGATATATTAGATTCCATTTTTACGATTCGTCAGTATCAGAATTATTTGATTTTTACTGCTCAGGGTAAGGAACAGATTGATAAGCAGTTTCGAGAGCGGTGTCAGGTTTTCGCTTACTGTCGTGGTTTTGCTAAATACGATAGTAATCTCGGTCATTCTCGTCTTTTTACTCGTCGGATGTTTTATCTTGATCCGTTTGCGTTTGAAAAGTTTGAGGAGTTGGGTAAAAATAAGCTTATTTATCCTTTATGGGCTTCTAACTTTCGCTTTCACTTTTCAATTTGTGGTGAGCGTGAAAGAATGTTGTTTCGTGCTTATAAGTCTTTTAAGCCTGTTTTTCGTACTGTACCTATGGAGTTTTTTGATGGTAATCGACCTATTGACTACTGGCTTTTTGATGGTTCAATCTCAAGTTCCTCTGAGCGTGAGCGGCTACCGCGACCTTCAACGGCGTTTAATCGATCCCAATCCTTCCGATCAAATAATGGTCGATATCACTCGCGATGAGGTTTCTCAATTTTTGGGTGCTTTTCCGATAGGTTGTTCTCAGCTTGGTTCTGGTCAGGTTCGATGTGATTGGGCCGATCGAGAGCGTTCGGTTGAGGTTTATTGGTTTGGTGGCCGGTATCAGCGTTACGTCGGAAAGGGATTTTGATTTTTAAGCCGATCGGAAGGGAACACATCATAAATAAAATTCCTATGATGGTTAATCCTTCATCTTTTAGCCATATTCCGGCTATCCATAGCATAAATCCTCCTCCTAGCGTGATCGCTCTCATTATTACTATGTCAGACATAATTTTAAAATTTCTCGCGATGGTGTTGATGGTGATCGATCATCTTGGGTTTCCTAATGATCTTCCTTTGCGGGTAGTCGGTCGGCTTTCTTTTCCTATTTTCCTGTATTTTTTGATACAGGGGAATCGTTTTACGAAGAATTTTACCGCTTACTTTTGGCGGTTGCTTTTTTTCGCTGTATTTAGCCAGATTCCTTACTCTCTTTTTTTTAATAAGGTAGCTCCTAACATTTTTTTCACTTTGGCTTTATGTCTTTTCTGTCTGCGCGGCCGGCGATCGATCTATTGGGTCGGGGCGGCGATCGTGGCGTGGTTTTTCCGGTTCGATTTCGGGTATTACGGGGTTTTGCTGTGCTGGTTTATGTCTGTTCCTGGTGAGGTCGGGGCGTGGGCTATTTGGGGGCTTCACTTGGTTTATTGTTTCGTCTGGCCTTCTTGGCTCGTTCAGTTCTTCGCGGTCTTCGCAATTTATCCACTTCGGTGGTGGGGCGCTCGTCTTTCTCATTATCGGCGATCGGCCCGGTGGTTTTATTGGGTTTACCCCGTTCATTTGTTCTTTTTACTTGGATTCCGTTATTTGAGGGTTTTATGAATAAACGAGGCTTTTCCTTATTCGGTCAGTTTGTTACTTGGTCTGATTTACTTCGCGAGCTTTTTCTTGCTTCCCTGTTCGTTCTTATTACGGTAAACTATGCGATTCTTGAGTTCGTTATCAGAAAACTAGCCTATTTGTATAACTATTTAGGAATACAGTAGACTATCTTGGGTATTCTTAAGAACAGATAAAATTATTCTCCGCGGGATCGGCGATCGGACTTTAATGAAAGATAACTAGCTATCGCCGGTATCGCCGCGAACCGTAATCAACCAGAGCCAGAGAAGCCTATGCGTATCGCTCACGACATCACCGAACTCGTCGGTCGTACCCCCCTCGTCCAATTGAATCGTATTCCCGTTGCGGAAGGCTGTGTCGCCCGTATCGTCATGAAACTAGAGGGCATGAATCCCGCCGCGTCGGTAAAAGACCGGATCGGCGTGCATATGCTCGATACTGCCGAAAAAGCGGGGTTAATCTCCCCGGATAAAACCGTTCTCATCGAACCCACGTCGGGCAACACGGGAATCGCCCTCGCCATGACCGCCGCCGCCAAGGGGTATCGCCTGATCCTCACCATGCCCGAAACCATGAGTTTAGAGCGCCGCGCCATGCTGAAAGCCTACGGCGCGACCCTGGAACTCACCCCCGGAAATCTGGGGATGAAAGGGGCGATTTTACGCGCGGGCGAACTCCTCGAAAGCGTCCCCGGCGCGTATATGTTGCAACAGTTCCGCAACCCCTCCAACCCGGAAATCCACCGGTTAACGACCGCCGAGGAAATCTGGGCGGATACGGACGGTCAGGTGGATATTCTCGTCGCGGGCGTGGGAACGGGCGGCACGATCACCGGGGTCGCGGAAGTGATTAAACCGAGAAAGGAAAGTTTTCAGGCGATCGCCGTGGAACCGGTGAACAGTCCCGTCCTCTCCGGCGGGAATGCCGGCCCGCACAAGATTCAGGGCATCGGCGCGGGTTTCGTCCCGGAGGTCCTGCGTACCGATCTCATCGATGAAGTGATTACCGTTAGCGACGAGGAAGCGTTCGAGTACGGTCGTCGTCTGGCCCGCGAGGAGGGGATTCTCTCGGGGATCTCGTCCGGCGCGAACCTACACGCCGCGATTCGAGTGGCGAAACGTCCGGAGAACGAGGGTAAGTTAATTGTCGTCATCCAACCCAGTTTCGGCGAACGTTACCTGAGTACCCCGATGTTCCAAAATATCGAGGGTCGCGAGTTCGCGTTAGTGTGATCGATCGCGGGGGGGAAAGATCTACCCCCCGATCGATGCCCATCGTTATCGGCAGTTTTTTAGAAAATTTAACCCGGTCCCGCGCGAACTTTATCGTGACGGGACCGCTCGATACGGATAATTCTCGGGAACCGGGGAAAAGCGCGAGCTATCATAAAAAAATGTCGATCGATTTTTCCCCGTCCCCATGTTCTGGCGATCTTTTCCGTTTACTTTGGCCGGTATTTTCTTTTTCGCCCTTTGTCCCCGGTTACAAGCGGCAGAATCGGCGATTATCCGCTACTCGATCCTCGAAAAATCGGTTTCCGTGGCGGAATTATCCCGCTTGAGCGAGACAGGAGAAGTCGCGCCCGCTCTAGCGAGCCAATTAAAAATGGTGAATAAAGAGCCGGAACAATTGCGCCAGGTTCTCAATCAAAGTGTTTCGATCGATCCCGTATTGCTCTCGCGAATTCTCAACAATCCGATCGGGGAAAGTTTATTAGATAGCGCGTCGGACGTGATTCACACCCCGAGTAAAAGCGCCAGCCGTCAGGCTTTACGCTCGGCTCTAGTCACCTCCGCGCTCGACGATAAAAAGATCCGATTAATCGAGATCTTGGAAAATTATCCGACTTCCGAGGTTTATGTCGATGGGGAAAAGTTAGTCAATCTGATGAATCAGATCAAGGGAATTCTCGCCAGTATTCCCCGTCTACCGAAACTCCCTTTTTAAGCGATCGCGAAAAATCGTTTCCAGCGCTCTTTCAGCCTAGAAACGGGATTTAGCGGGGCGGAATTTTCCTCTAATCCCATCTCTTTCCGTTCGCGCCGACGGGAATCAACAGCGCGAGAAAAACCGCCAACCAACACAAGCCGATGGAGATTCCTCCCGCGCGGAAGATGGGAGCGGTGAACTAGAGTGTTAACCGGCCGAGAAAGAACATGATTACGCCGAATAGGGATTCCCGAGTCGATCGACAAACACGTTAGTTTCTAGGGGTAAGCGGCCGGGATCGCGACGGGATTCGGCCGCGTAGCCGATCGGGACTAACACGGCGATCGCCAGATCCGGTTCGTTTTCCGCGCCGATCACCGCTTTCACCTTGTCCTCGATCCAACCGTTCATAAAACAACTGGAGAGGCCGAAACTCTCCGCCGCGAGGACGAGATGGGTGGCGGCGATGATCGCGTCTTTGACCGCGTACTCGCGCGCTTTTTCCCCCAGGGCCGTGTGAAATTCGGGGATCGCTTTTTTGAAATAGTTAATCGTTCCCTCGTTCCACGCTTCTAACGCTAACGCTTTCTCGTAGATCGGGGTGAGATCTCCCAAGCCGGCTTTCGCGTCGGCCGCGAAAACGAAGGTAACGGGCGCTTGGACGATCTGCTGTTGTCCCCAGGAAGCCTCGGCGAGTTTCGCTTTCTGTTCGGGATCTTGAACCAGAATAATGCGCCAATCCTGGATATTAAAGCTACTGGGAGCGGCTACGGTTAATTTTACTAAAGTTTTCAGGAGTTCGGGATCGATCGGATCGGGTTTAAAGGTTTTGATCGATCGACGTTGGACGATGGCGGTCGGTACATCGAGGGGAAGATTCATAAAAAATCCCGTAACGCTAGAGTTTGTCCTCGATGATCGCGGAAAACGGGCGATCGGGCAAGCCGGCGCTCGGTTCGTTAACTTCCCGCGATCGCCATTTCCCCGACGGGATGGGGAATCTCGCGCTCGGGTTCGATCGTCACCACCACTCGCGTCGCCGCTCCCCATCGATCGAGCGGTAAATTTAAAAAGACCTCCCCGCGCTCGTTGGGGGTGAACTGGGAACAGGAGACTTTTCGGCCGTTGACGAAGGCCCACATCCGGTACACTTTGCCCGCGGGCAGGGGACGCACATCCTGTAAAACCAAAACGGCGGTATCTTTGCGCGGGACCAGGACTAAACTGCCGGAAGCGTTCGAGACCGGTTCGATCCCCCGCAGGGAGAGAAAACGGTTATCCGGTTGTCGGAGGAGATCGATCGTTTCCCGGTAGTGAGACATTTCCTCGCTCGCTAACCGGAAATTCTCGCGCTCTAGTCGCTCTAATCGCGAGTTACTGGCGGTTAAAGCCCGATCGAGACGCGAGTTCTCCCAGAGTAATCCGGCGAGTAGAGCGGTCATCGCGCCCACCAACAAAACGATCCGCGGGCGGAAACGGTAATTAGGGCGGGTATATCGGGATTTTTCGGCGATTTCCCGTTGTTGTACTTCGAGAAGGCGATCGCGCGCGCCCGCGGGAACCGGTACGGGGGGTAGGGAGAGGGGCAAAAGAGCGAGAGTGATTTGCAAACGACGGACTTCTTCGGCGATTTCCGGGTCGTTTTCTAGCAGTTCCCGCACTCTAACGGCTTCTTCCGAGGTTAGATCCCCCAAGACATAACCGGCTAACAACTCGTCTAAAGAATCGGAGGGTTGCATCGTTAGGATACCAAGTCTTGCAGTAGTTGTTTGAGTTTTAAAAGCCCGCGACGCGAGCGCGTTTTCACCGTACCGAGGGGGATCTGTAAACGCTCGGTGATTTCCGATTGACTTAATCCGTCGAAATAAGCCATTTCTAAGATTTCCCGCTGATTTTCCGGGAGAGAGTGCAAGGCTTTCGCGAGACGATCGGAAAGCTCGTCTAAAGAGGCGCGATCCATCGGCAGGGGGGAGGGGGAATATTCGGTTCGATCGAGCCATCCCCGCAGGATCTGCCCCCGCGAGCGGGACTGACGGAGATGGTTGATCGCCCGAGAACGGGTTAGGGTTAATAGGAAGACCAGCACCGATCCCCGATCGGCATCGTAGGTAGCGCCGCGCCAGAAAGCCAGAAACACTTCCTGGGTGAGATCTTCCGCCTCGTGCGCGTTGCCCGTTATCCGCAGGGAGAGACGGTAAACGGCTTCCCCGTAGCGATCGTACAGGATTCCCAGCGCGGAGCGATCGCCCGAGAACAGGTCTTGAATGACTTCTCTATCCGAATCCGTGGCTCGCGTCATGTTAGAAAAACCAGCCGATCCCGGTCACGAGATAATAGACTCCCGCCAACAGCAGGATCGCGCTACCGATCCGGATCACCCGATCGGAATGTACCAGCAGGAAACGACTCTGCTTGATCACCCCGGTAAAGAGACTGGCGGCGAAAATGACGGCCGTGTAACCGAAACCGTAGCTAATCATGGCCAGAACGCTCCAAAGCGACGAGCCGGAAGCGGAAGCGGCCGCCAGTACCGCGAAGAGTATGGGGCTGGCACAGGGAGAACTGACGAGCGCGAACCCGACCCCGACCGTGTAGGGATGGTTCACGGGCAAGGAGGGGGAATTTTTCGGGAGGGGAAGGTGAATCCAGCCCGCGAAACTGGCTCCCATCAGGATGATGATCGAGCCGATGGCGATGTGAACGAATCCTTTCCAATCGACGAGAATCGCCGTGGCGAAGGAGGAAAGCAAACCGAACAGGCTTAAGACCGTGACGGTTCCCGCGACGAAAGCGGCCGCTTTCCGGAAGGCTTGCCATCGGGAGGTGATATCGAGGGTTCCGATATAGCTCAGGTTGACCGGAAGGAGGGCGAGAATACAGGGGGAAACACTGGCTAGTAAGCCGCCCAGGAAAGCGAGGGCGATCAGGACGAGCGGATTACTCGTATTCTGGCGATCGAACCACTGTTGATACTGATTTTCGAGAAACGAGATCCCGTGTTCGATCGGCGCGGACAATCGGCCGAATTGGGAGACGAGGAGAACGAGGAGAAGGGCTACCAGGAACCGAAAAACGAATTTTTGGATTGATTTCCGAAAAATAGGTGATTTGGGCGACGATTTCGCGTTTTCCGAGGATTCCATGACGGTTATAGTCGTAAATTTACTGTTCGAGCGGGAAATCGAGGGACTATAGGGCGTTCTAGTCCCCCGATCGTCTCTACTTCTTCATGCTGGAGATCGCCCCGTCGATAACCATCGTGTAGTCTTTCAGGTTCGGATTATTCCGAAACTGTTTGATAATCTCGCCCGTGGCGGGATCGATGATCGCCACCATCGAGGTTTGGGATTTGTTGGCCTTGAGAAATTCGCTTAATCCCAGTTTCCGGGCTTTTTCCTCGGCGGCTTCGGTCGTTTTCCGATCGCTCACGTCCAGCTTGATAAAATTCGCTTTCCCCGCGTACTGCTGTTCTAAACGGGATAGGGTGGGGGCGATATTTTTACAGCCCGGACACCAGGAGGCGTAGATATCGACGACCACCGGTTTCCCCTGAAGTTCTTTGGCGAGGGGACGGGGGGAATTTTGGGCGAGGATGACCTCTCGGGCGAGGGTGACGGGAGTTAGGGGGGGAACCGCCGCGGTAACGCCTAAAACGGTCACGAGGCCGAGAGTGGATAAGAGTAGGGAATTCATGGTCGCTCCAGATTTCGATAGGTTCGTTTTATATACAAATCGATCGGCAAAATGGATTCACTTTTCCGCGACTTTTTTCGGGATCTTGAGGGGGCGGGGGCGAGGAACAGAGTACCGGCAATAAAGCCGGTAATACGGCACCGCACCGATTTAAAGAACTATGTATCCGATAAAACGAACCGGAACGTCGTAATTTTCATCCGGGAAATCGGATTCCCGTTCGCGATTCGCGGTGAGAGCGGGCTAGGGCCGGGGTCTCCCCGTCCGGCCCGCGGTAAATCGCGAGAAAATCGGCGTGAAAAAGTGGATCGCCCGATCGAACCTCGATCGGGCTTTAAAAGCGGAATAAACCGCTATTTTTTGGGAAAAAAGTCTATAAGCTCTCGTGTAACGCCTTCAATCGCGCGCTAATTTCCTCGGTCAAGCGTATCGTGGCGCGTTTGATCGAACCCTGATGGTAATCGGCCACCTCGATCGCCTCGCCGATGTTCACGGTGACATGGCTTTTCCAGCGCGGGTAGGGTTGACTGTAGCGGATACTCACCGGGAGAATTTTGATACCCGATCGGGGTTTGGCCTCTTCCACTTCCAACGCGATCCGGGCGACTCCCGGTTTGAGACGATGTACCTCGTTATCGCGGAATATGCCCCCTTCCGGGAAAATCGCCACCATTTCCCCCTCTAATAACAGTTCCACGCTATGGAGTACGCTACCGATGCCGGGTCGATCGGTATTGACGGGAAAACCGCCCAAACGACGGATAAACCAGCCCTGCAACCCTTTCATCTCGTTCGCGGAAACCATAAAGCGTAAATCGCGTCCACTAATCAAGCGCCCGATCGAGAAGGGGAGGATCAGCGCGTCCCACCGGGAACGATGGGTCGGCGCGACGATAACCGGGCCGTTTAGGGGAATGTTCTCGCGTCCCGTCACCGTGAGGCGATCGAAATAGTTCGGTAGAACGAAATAGCTTCCGAGAGGATACAGGAGACGGGCTAACCAGGGATCGATCCGGGAGTCGATCGAATCGCTGTTTTTCAAAATCGGGGGTTCATCGATCAGGGGAGATAGAGACATCCGAGAGACCGTACACGGAGAGACTGTACTACCATCTTTACTCTAAACCACGCCTTTCGGGTTCGCCCGTTGTATTTAGCCGGTTAGGTAACTGGCTAGGATTTTTCGATACGATAATCTCCTCTAATCTCATCTATAAAAATTCAAGGGATCTTTCGATCGCGCCAGGGGTTCATCACTAGAGATTTTATAACCGATAAGGTTTTTTCTTCCAGATCTGAATTCACCAAATAGCGAGGATCGATTAAATAACGAACTTTTTGTTTGTCTACCCCTAATAGACTAGCTAATCGATCGATATTTATTTTTCGCTCTCGCATTAGGCTATAAATTTTCGCATTTCGGGCGATCGCTAGAGACACGGGGGCTAAATACTCGTCGTTTTCCGGTCTGGATACCACGGGAATCACCAAAATTCGAGGAGAAAATCATGACGAAATATCACTACTCTATTGTTATCCAGTGGTCGGATGAAGATCGATGCTACGTGGTAAGTCTTCCGGAGCGGGGAGAATTCTGTCATACTCATGGCGATACTTACGAGGAAGCATTGCAAAACGCGCGAGAGGTTTTAGAACTTTTAATCGAATCGGCATTGAATAAGAATGAGCCGTTACCTCAACCACGGTTTTTCGATCGATCTCTCCAATCGCTTGAACAAGCGGGATAACGATCCCCGATAAAAAACCGTAATCCCATCATCGATACCGACGGAATTACGGTTTTCAAAAATGATTCAAAGGAGGAATCGATCGCTATCCTTCCCCTGCCGATTCTCCAGTGATCGAGAGTCCTTCCACCCACACCCGCGGACTAATCCCGCTCGGGGTGATTTCCTCTTCCGGTTCGATATAAACGATCGATTTCAACAGTGTCAGAATATCCCCCGCGACGGTAGCCGAATCGACGCTGATCCGTTCGCCTTTATTCACCAGCCATCCATCGAACGGTAGGGAAAAAGAACCCTGAAGGGAATTCACCCCGGCGTGTAGCGCGTGTAAACTGTCGACGAGGATGACATTTTCCGCGGTGTCTAGAGAGTAGTTTCGCTCTCCCGTTTCCCCCGCGAAAATGTGATAGTAATGGGGACTTACCGTGACTTTCGCGCCGATATTGCCGTTACCGGTGGGGGACGCGTTCATCCGTTTCGCCGTGATCGTGCTGTGCAAAAAGTTGGCTAACACGCCATTTTTGATCAACTCGACGCGACGGGTGGGGGTTCCCTCGCTGTCGAAGGTTTCCGCGGACACGTTCGCCGGGTGGAGCGCGTCGTCGCATAGATTTAGAGAGGATGCGGCGATTTGGGTTCCCAACGATTCGGGAGTCGAGAGACTCTGTTTATCGAGGATATTTTGGGCGTTAAATAAATTCGAGAACGCGCCGATAATACTTAAAAACGCGCGGGGAGCGAAGACGACGAGGTATTTCCCGGTCGGGATCGCTTTATAGTCGAGGTGGCTAACCGTTTTCTCGATCGCCTCCCCGATACAGCCATCGATGTCCAACTTCTCTAAACTGGGACTGACGCGAAAAGCGCCCGCGCTCCGGGGTTTTTTACCTTCCTGTTCGGTTTTGGTGTACAGGTAAACGCTGGCGTAGGAACGCGATTCCTGACGTTTCGCGCCGTCGCTGTTCAGGTAAAATCGATCGACCTCTTGCTGTCCCAATCCGTTATAGGGAACCCCGACGATGGCGGGATGCGCGGATAGTAGGGATTTTTCCGCGTCCAGTAATTTCTCGATTAACGTGGAAACCGGGGCCTGTTCGCCGATCTCGCTGTTGACCTCGGCGGTGGGGGCGATCGCTTCCGGGCTAAAGTCGGGAACGTTTTCTTTGACCCCGAATTCGCTGGCTTCCTTGGCGGTTTTCAGCGCGAGTTCTAAACCGACGGGATCGACATCGGTGGTGGAGGTGACACCGACTTGATTGTTGTCGTTCCACACCCGGACGATAACGCTCGATCGATTGGAAGCTTGAACCTGCTTCGGTTCTCCCTGTAGGACATCCACATCGGTTTCATCCACGGAAGACCCGTAAATGTCATATTTCGAGATACCCAGCGATTCGGCACTACTACGGGCGTAATTGGCGATTTCTTCTACTTTCGGCATAATATAACGGGAGAAATGAAATGTTTACGGGAAAATTAACCGGCGATCGCCTGTAAACTCGGATAGGTGGAATAGACAAAGAAAAGAACGGAACCGAGCGCGAGCAGGGCTTTAGAAATATTACCGACGAAAGTACCCACCACCACGCCGATACAGACCTTTAGAGACTGTTGTAAACGGGGAGTCGGTGGTAATTCCTTTCGATAGGCGAACTCACCGATAAACGCGCCCACCACTGGCCCGAGTAATAACCCGATTAACGGCCCGCCGAAGGGTAATGCGGGTAAAAAGCCGAAAACTCCCGCAATTAACCCGACTACTAGCCCGATCTGGCTCCAGCTACTCGCGCCGACCCGTTTTGCCCCTAGATAGGTCGCGAGAAAGTCCACGCCTAAACTGAGGAGGAGGACAATTAACGCCACGATGATCGCGGTTCCCAGATTGCTGAAACCGGTCACGGCTCCCCAGACGAGCATGGCGACGAGGATTAAACCGACTCCGGGAATCGCGGGAACCAGCGCCCCGATTACCCCCACCATCATGACCGCGATCAGAACCCAATAAAGGACGATTAAATTCATGTGTGTACCCGCGGAAAATTTCTGTTAGAGGCAGACCGTAGGGTGGGTTAGCGAAGCGTAACCCACCAAAAAGCAGGAGGCGGGAGAACCGGGGAATAAAGTAGACGTGAACGGATTAAAAGTAACTTTTTTCCTTTCCCCCTTCCCCTTTTCCCCGAAAATCCCACATCTCCCCACACCTACCGGCCACCGACGGTGATGGAATCGACTTTCAGATGGGGTTGGCCGACGGTGACGTAGACACTGCCGCTGACGGAACCGCAGAAACCGGCCGCGAGACCGAGATCGCGGGAACACATGGAGATTTTATTCATGATCTCTTTCGCGGAACCGATTAGCGTCGCGCCTTTGAGGGGTTTGGTGAGTTGGCCATTCTCGATTAAATAGGCTTCCTCGACCGCGAAGTTAAATTCTCCGGTCGCGCCGACGCTACCGCCGCCCATTTTCTTGCAATAAATGCCTTTATCGATCGAATTAAACAGATCCTCGGTACTGTAATCCCCCGGCGCGATGTAGGTATTCCGCATCCGGGACGCGGCGGCGTAGGTGTAATTCTGACGGCGACCGCTACCGGTGCGCGGGTGTCCGGTTTTCATCGAACCCGCTCGATCGGCGATGAAGTTCTTTAAAACCCCGTTTTCGATTAATAGGGTACGCTGGGCGGGCATTCCCTCGTCGTCCATGTCGATCGTCCCGAAGGCTCGATCGGATAATCCCTCATCCCACGCGGTCAGGTTCTCGTGGGCGATTTTTTCACCCTTTTTATCGAGAAAAGGGGTCGTTTTCTGCTCGATTTGCGTGGTTTCTAGTAAATGTCCACAAGCCTCGTGGAAAATCACGCCGCCGAACTCGTTAGCCATGACGATCGGATAGGTTCCGGATTCGACATAATCGGCGTAGAGCATTTTTCCCGCGGACTCGGCCACTTCTTCGGCGGATTCTTCCGCGTTCCAGGTTCGGAGAAAGTCCGGATCGCCCGTACTACCGACCCGTTTACCGATCGAGGAACGATTCGCGCCGTCCGCGCATAATAGGTTATAGCCCACCGATTGCGTCAGACGGATATCGCGGGCGAAAGTCCCGTCACTCGCGGCGACGAGGACTTCCTGCCAGTCGCGGAAATAGGCGGCGCGACGCGATTGAACGTGGTCGGCTTTTTGGTTTAACAGTCCGTTAGCGGTTAGCAGAATTTCGCCCATTTCCCGCATAGAACTCGATTTCGTCAGCCAATTTTCTTTCTGTCTCGCTCGCGCGTGGTCGCGGAACATTTCTAGGTTGATTTCGGGGATGAAGGCGTTGGGGCCGGGCAGTTGTAGGCCGAGAATCGAGAGACCTTTTTCGAGGGCGTTTTTCAGTCCCGTGAAGCTGAGATCGTTGGTACTGACGTAGCAATCGGCCTTCCCGCGGAAGAGACGGATACCCGCGCCGGTGGTTAAACGGGGGGAAAGGCTAGTGATCGTGTCATCTTCGGCGAGACAACTGATATAGTTGACCCGTTCGAGGAAAAATTCGATAAAATCGGCACCCGCGGCGCGTCCGAGTCCGAGCAAGGTGGACAGGGGAGCCGCCCAAGAGTCATCGAATCGATCGAGACTGGGTTTATATTGGAGCGTGGGAAGTTCTTTCGAGATCAGTAGGGTCGGTGACATAGATTCACGTTCGATCGATTTATCGGCTGAATCCTAGTGTAACGCTAGTTCAATCCCCGATCGCCCTGTACGGTCGTGGCGTAATTTCACGAGATGCGTAGAAAGCTCGCGTTCATTCCTCGATCGCTATAACTTTCACTTTCACCCGTCCCGTCCCTAATTGAATCGTTAACGGTCGATCGATCGCTAATTCCCCGCTCGATCGAACGATGCTTCCGTCCTCCTCCCTTACCACCGCGTAACCCCTCTGTAAAACCGCGTTCGGATCGAGGGCGTTTAATTTGTGTTTCAATAGTTCGACGCGTCCGGTGGCCTGTAATAATTGGCGGGAAGTGCGCGGGAAACGGGTTAATTTTTGCTGTAAAAATTCTAGGCGATCGAACTCTCGATCGATCCGTTCGCGAACCGTTTCTACCAACCGCGTCACCCGATCCTCGTGTTCGTCGATCAATCTCTCCAACGACGGGACGACGATTTCCGCGGCCGCGGTGGGAGTGTGCGCGCTGTAGTCGGCGACCAAATCGGCGAGGGATTCGTCTCTTTGGTGGCCGATGCCGGTAATTACGGGGATTTTACAGGTCACGATCGCCCGCACCACCCGTTCATCGTTAAAACAAGCCAGATCCTCCACCGATCCGCCGCCGCGCGCGAGAATTAACACCTCCGCGCGACGATCGCGATCGACGAGATCGATCGCCCTCACGATAGAATCCGGCGCTTCCATTCCCTGTACCGTCGCGGGAGAGAATAACACCGTTAAGCCCGGATAGCGTTGGTGGAGAGTTCGCTTTATATCGCCCCAAGCGGCCGCGGTCGGTGAGGTGACGACGGCGATCGTCCGGGGATGCGAGGGTAGGGGTCGCTTCCGTTCCCGATCGAATAATCCTTCCGCTTGCAATCTCGATCGAAGTTGTTGGTAACGGAGTTCCTGCAATCCTTCCCCCGCGGGGAGACATTGAAAAACGGTGAGTTTATACTCGCCCCGTTTGCTGTAGAGCTTGATATTCCCCAGCGCGATAATCTGTTCGCCCCGCTTCGGTTCCCAACCGAGTTTAAAACGTTGCGTGTTCCAGACGACGCAATTGATCGCCGCCTCGCCCTCGGGATCGGCGAGGGTGAAAAACAGTCCCCGATTGTGTTCGTGGACGCTAGAGACTTCCCCCGTCACCCAGACGCGCTGTAACTGTCGATCGTCTTCTAGGAGTAATTGAATATATTCGGTCAAACCGCGGACGGATAGGGTATTTTCTAAGCGATCGAGGGTCATTTTACGGATGGGACGCGAGGATCTCTGCATTCCTATTGTCTTTCATCCCGCGGGGATTTGACTACCGAGCGTGAGTGTCGATCCCGTCCTTCGCTGGGTATATATACACAATCAAAAAACGTAAATTGTAGCCAAATATACAAAATATATGTTCTAATGAAAATAGACAGGAAAACAAGGGAGAGCGAGAGATAATGAGCGGAACACTGTTTAGCGATGCGAGTAGTCGCCTAGAACGCGCCTTAAAGTATGTATCCATCTCCGATGACGCGATCGAACGGCTGAAATACCCGAAAGCCAGCCTTAACGTCTCCATTCCCGTCCGCATGGATGACGGATCGTTGAGGATTTTTCAGGGATATCGCGTCCGGTACGATGACACGAGGGGGCCGGGGAAAGGAGGGGTTCGTTACCATCCCAATGTGAGTAGCGATGAGGTAAAATCCCTCGCTTTCTGGATGACTTTCAAGTGCGCACTATTAGATCTACCGTTCGGGGGGGCTAAAGGCGGAATTACCCTAAATCCGAAGGAATTATCGAGGGCGGAGTTAGAAAGGCTGAGTCGGGGCTATATCGAGGCGATCGCCGATTTTATCGGCCCGGACGTGGATATTCTCGCGCCCGATGTCTACACCAACGAGATGATCATGGGTTGGATGATGGACCAGTACAGCGTTATCCAGCGCAAGATTTGCCCCGCGGTAGTTACGGGAAAACCCCTGACGATGGGAGGCAGTCAGGGACGGGATACGGCGACGGGAACGGGCGCGTTTTACGTGATTCATTCCCTTTTACCAAAATTCGATAAAAAGCCAGAGAATACCACCGTCGCGGTACAGGGATTCGGCAACGCGGGCGCGGTGGTGGCGGATCTGCTCGCCAAAGCGGGGTATAAAGTCGTCGCGGTCAGTGATTCGCGGGGCGGCGTTTATACGGAAAATGGTTTAGATATTGCCGCTATCCGTCAATATAAGCGAGAGCATAAGGGAATCACCGCTTTTTACTGCGAGGATACGGTTTGCAATATCGGCGAACATCGATCGATCTCCAACGAGGAGTTATTAACTCTCGACGTGGATGTACTAATCCCCGCCGCGCTGGAAAATCAGATCACGGCCGAGAACGCGGATAAAATTCAAGCGCGCTATATTTTCGAGGTCGCTAACGGGCCGACGACTTCCGAGGCCGATCGAATTCTCGAAGAAAAAGGCATTTTCGTCTTCCCGGATATTCTCGTCAACGCGGGAGGGGTAACGGTGAGTTATTTCGAGTGGGTCCAGAATCGCAGTGGTTTATATTGGCGATTAACGGAGATTAACGAGCGCTTGAAAGAGAGAATGGTCACGGAAGCGGAGAAAGTGTGGGTTCTCTCGCGCGAGTTCGATATTTCCCCGCGTACCGCCGCCTACGTCCACGCGATCGAGCGACTGGGAGAAGCCCTAGACGCGAAGGGAACGCGGGATTATTATATCAACGGGAAAATGCACTGAGGTGAGGTAGTTTCTCGGCGCGATCGATCCATAATAAAAAGGTTCCCCCATCGAGCGCGATCGGTGGGGGAATCGGCTAGGAAAACTCGCGCGGGGATTAGGATTTATGATAGCCGAACCCGAAAACGATCTGAAAAGGCTAGAAGAGTTAATTATCAACGGACAGAAGGCGATCGAAACGCGATTAACCTCGATCGAGAATGATTTCGCGGAGATGAAAGTCGAGATTAAAGATATCCGCGAGGGGATTCGATCGCTAGAGATAGGGCAAGCGAAATTAATCGAGAAAGCCGAGAGCGCGGATCGTCGCCTACAGATCGTCGAGGGAACTCAAAGTAAACAGATTTGGACGTTAATCACGCTTCTCGGTGGTTCTTTAATCGCCGTAGCCTTTCGATCATTTTTCACGGGAAATAATCCCTAGTTTCGTCGGTTAAGAGGCTAATAATTCCGTCAGCGTTTCCTCGGACAAAAAATGTCGGAAATCGAGAATTTCGACGAGAACCAGTTTATCATCCGGCGAGTAGTGTAGGATTACGTTTCCTTCGTCTTCCGCGTAAGCGATCGGTTCGTCGGATAGCTCGATTAACAGCGCGTCTACATCTTTACTATAGCGGATCTTTTTCATATCTAGATCTCCTGCCTGGATAAAGGGTGATAATCAAAATGAAAGCGGTAAACTCTCGATAAATGACTCGAAGAACTAAATTTTCATCGATTCTTTTTTGAGCGATCGTTTTATTCTCTTCAGTCGTTTCTATTCGATCGGGTGATCGTACCGTTGCGATTGCGAAATTCGCATCAATAACTAGGTTATGATTGGCTAAAACCTCCATTTTAAATCGAGCGTGATCGCTAAAACGAATTTCTTTCATTATTTAAAATAATTGCTTCTATAGTGAAAATTTTTTACCCTTTCCCAATATAACACACCTCGGCTGTTTCCAAAACCCGATCGCGGATACGATGATTTAGAGATTTTATGGTAACTAAATCGATAGTTCGACGCTCGAACAGTTCCGATAATTCTTCCTGAATCTGATGGAGTTTGAAAAAGCCGGGCGTAAAACCTGTTTCAAAATCGACGAGAATATCGATATCGCTATCACTGGTAAAATCGTCCCGCAATACCGAACCGAATAGGGAAAGCTTACGGATATGCCAGCGTTGACAGAGTTCGGAAATTTCATCGATCGGGATTTTGATATTTTTAACTTTCATGTTAGCTCTACTCCTAAAGACTCCACTTCTTGATTTATCCAGTCGGTAGCGGTCGCTTCATCGATTTCGATCGCTCTACTCCCGTTTTCCAATTATCTTAACAGATCGATTAGCTCATCCTTAGTGAGATCGGCATCTCGAAGAATTTTTAAAAGTAGTCCTTTCCCAAGGATTTGACGAGTGTGAACGGGAATAGTAACCACTCAATTATCTTCGTGTCTCATCCGAATATGGCTTCCTTTCTGCCTAACGATATGGAAACCGATTTTTTGTAGCGCGGTAATTAGTTCTTCTCCCGTTACACTCGGTAATTTCGCCACTTAGATCACCACCTTCTGAATCCCGATAAATTCGGTGATCGATTCTTCTTCAAGCTCTTCTAAACACATTTCGATGACCTCTCGAATATTGGTCATGAGTTCATCGATCGTTTTTCCCTGACTATAACAAGCTTTAAGTTGTGGCACTTCTCCGATGAACATACCGTCTTCATCCCGCTCGATCACGACATAAAATTCTTTGTTTTTCATATTTTCCCTCTAGAATAGTTGTTAATAAAAAAAAGATTATTCCGCACTCGATCGGGTAAAAATCATTTTTAACGCGATGATTAACAAAGCGATTCCAAAAACTTTTTCCAATAAAACATTCGATAAATTCGTCGCTAATTTCGCGCCGAGTAATCCTCCCAAGAAAAAACCGATACAGATCAGAATGGCGACTTTAACGTTAACGTAGCCCTGTTGGTAATAAGTCAGGGCGGCTAGAATGCCGATAGGCGGGACTAATAATCCGAGCGTGGTTCCTTGAGCCTCGTGTTGGGAAAACCCGAATAAAAAAACTAGGGAAGGAACGATGATCACTCCCCCGCCAATGCCGATTAATCCGCTTAAAAACCCGGCGAGCAATCCTAAAAAAATGTAAAGTAATAGCATAGAAAACGTTCGATTTTTTTAGAAGGTCATGTCGAATTGCCACTATTTTTTAGTGCCGTTATTTAATCAAACTAACCGAAACGAGCGGATCGGAGCGATCGAGTTGTGAGGTTATCCCGTCCGTCGCGGTCGCCGTATCGGTTTCGACTGCTGGAAACGCGCTCTCGCGTTCATCCCGTTTCCCTCCCGATTGTAGCGATTTCTAGAGGTCGCGTTGAATAGCGGACTACCCGATCGAAAATCCAACCCTTTCCCCTCGCGCTCGCTCTCTTCGCGAGAAAACGCGTTCTTTCCGCGAGTTTCCCGAAAATACCCGGAATCGCCGTCGTGGTCTATGATCCGGATAGGACGTTAATAAAACTTCATACGATGAGCGCACCCATTATCACCCCGGCAATTTTAGAAACACTCTCTTGGACGTGGCGAGGCTATAACATCCCCTATACGGTGATGGGAGAGGGACAACCCCTGTTACTCATCCACGGATTCGGGGCATCGATCGGGCATTGGCGGAAAAATATCCCCGTTTTGGCGGAAAAAGGCTATCGGGTGTACGCGCTCGATTTGTTGGGGTTCGGGGGTTCGGATAAGGTGAAACTCACCTACAGTATCGACCTCTGGCGGCAACAGATCGCCGATTTCTGGCGGGAAAAAATCGAGAGACCGACCGTATTCGTGGGCAATTCGATCGGCGGACTGATTACCCTGAATTTAATGGCGGAAAATCCCGAAATTACCGCGGGAGGGGTGATTATTAACTGCGCGGGTGGGTTAAATCACCGTCCCGAGGAGTTGAACCCGCTGTTCCGTTTCGTGATGGGAGCGTTTAACCGGTTGGTGACTTCGCCGATTACCGGGCCGTTTATTTTCGATCGCGTCCGGCAGAAATCGCGCATCCGGGAGACGTTAAAACAGGTTTACCGCGATCATACGGCGATTACCGAGGAATTGGTGGAAATGCTCTATCAACCTTCCTGTGACGAGGGTGCGCGGGAAGTTTTCGCCGCCGTGATCGCCGCGCCTCCCGGCCCGGGACCGCGGGAACTCTTGCAGAAGATCGATCGCCCCCTGCTGGTACTCTGGGGAGAGGATGACCCCTGGACACCGCTCGCGGGTTCGGTAATCTATCAGGAACGGGCGAAATCGGGAAATAATACGACTTTCCACTCGATTCCGAACGCGGGTCACTGCCCTCACGACGAAAATCCCGCCAAGGTGAACGAATTAATCTTTCAATGGTTAACGACCGCTCTGTAAGGTTGTTGCCGATAAAATGGGGGAATAGCGAGGGAAAGAATCTCGCGCCCCCGAAAAAAATCTTTCACTCGGTCGGGATGACAGGTGTAGAGTTATAAAATCGCCGCGCTTCCCTTTTTTCTTCGGTCTCTCGCTCTCGTTTTCTCCTAACTATCGTCTACCGAAAACTATGTCTATTCCCGAAATCAGCGTTCACGATCTCGCCATCCGTTTAGAAAACAAAGACGCGACGCTACAGTTAATCGACGTGCGCGAACCCGATGAAGTGGCGATCGCCCGCGTCGAGGGGTTCGAGGTGTTACCCTTAAGTCAGTACGAGGAATGGTCGCCGACGATCGCCACCCGCTTCGATCCCCACGCGGAAACCCTGGTGATGTGCCATCACGGGATGCGATCCTGGCAAATGTGCCAATGGCTACAAAGTCAGGGCTTTACCAATGTTAAAAATATCGCGGGCGGTATCGATGCCTATTCCACCTTCGTCGATCCGGACGTTCCCCGCTATTGAGTCTTTTTTCTCTATACAGTTCGCGGTCACGGGGGTTATACTGTCGGAAAAATTATCATTAATCTTTTTTTAAGATATTTTTACCATGCCAGTCCGACCGAATTTGAGCGATCGCTATCAAAATATTTTACGGGCCACGATCCAGCACTATATCGCGACCGCGGAACCCGTCGGCTCGAAAACGCTCCTGGAAGAATACAAGTTCAGGATTAGTTCGGCCACGATTCGGAACGCGCTCGGTAAGCTGGAAAAAGAAGGATTACTCTATCAACCCCACACTTCCTCCGGACGCGTTCCCTCGGACTGGGGATACCGTCTCTACGTCGATGAATTGCTCACCCCGAACGATCGGGTGGGTAAGAAAATCGAACAATTTCTCGATCGGGATATTCAAGCGCGTTCTTGGAGTTTCGAGGCGCTTCTGCAACGGGCCACCCATTTACTCGCCAGTTTAAGCGGTTATATCGCCATCGTCACCCTACCCCACACCCGCACCGATACCCTACGTCACCTGCAATTAGTCCGGGTGTCGGACAGACAGTTAATGTTGATTATCGTCACCGATAGTCTACAGACTCGATCGATCTTGTTGGAGACTCCGCCGACGACAGCGGGAGATAGCGAGGATTGGCAGGAGGAAGAGTTACAAATTCTCTCGAATTTCCTCAACGAGAACTTAAAAGGCTATTCTCTGGCCGATCTCGCCGCGCTCGACTGGAACGAGATCGATCGACAGTTCGCGCGCTACACCCGTTTTCTCAAACAATTAATCCGGGAAGTGAGTACCCGTCTGCAATCGTCCTACACTCCCTCACTCCTCGTTCACGGGGTTTCCGAGGTGATCCGTCAGCCAGAGTTTTCCCAACAGCCACAGGTACAGATGTTATTGCACTTGCTAGAGGACGAACAGGATCGTTTATTCCCCCTGATTTTCGAGTTTCCCGATTTAGATAAGAGCGACAAACGGGTGAAAATCTCGATCGGTTCGGAAAATCCGCTCGAATCGATGCGTCCCTGTACCCTGATCTCGGCCGTTTACAAACAGGGAGAGATTCCCGTCGGTAGCGTGGGAGTGATCGGGCCGACGCGGATGCTCTACGAGAATACGATTCCCCTCGTCGAATCTACCGCCGATTTTTTGACGGAAACGATCAGTAAGTAGACCTCCCGCAAACGCGAGAATCGAAAGTCAAATTCAACTAAAAACTTACGATTTCAAGAATAAAAGAGCGGAAAAGACACGCTCGATATTTTTACGATCTCTTGAATTCCGCTTTCTCTTCCTGACTCCTGTACGGGTGAGTTTCAAAATCCGCACCCACTGACTTCTATTCCGACGAGAGAATTTGGATCTTCGCGGGAGATCTAGTCAGGATAGGCCGCGTTTCCGATCGAGATCGTTAAGTAATTTAACGATCGAATCTGGATGGCGGTAGCGTTCCCTAAAATTGAAAGATAAAGAAGCGGATTGTTCCTAACCGAAACATTCTTCATGTCTATTTCGGGAGAAATTATCGTGGAAAATCTTACAGGAGCGATCGGGACCGAACAAACCCGTCAAGGATTAAGCGAGGGATACAGCGTTTTTAAAGGGAAAGCGTCGCGGGGAATTTCCGAAAGAGAGGATACAAAAAGCCCGCACTACACGATTATCGCCACGGACACCAAAGATCCGGGGCAACAGTATCGCGTGGTGGTCAACGTGAAATCGGTGGTGAATCCTCCCGATTTACGAGTTTTATTGGATACCGATTTTCAACACCCGATCGTCCGCCAATTTCTTAGCCTCGATTTCGGTTTTACCGCGATCGAGAAAGCGAACCGAAAGCCGGGGGGAATCGCCCTAGATTTTATCCGGGGTAATCTTTTCGATGTCCGACGGATGAAAGTTGTCCCCGCGGATAAAGATGGCAGTAATAACGATATCAATGACCTGATCGATTTTTGGGTACAACGGGCGATTCAAAGTCAAAAAGCCGATATTTACGCTTTCGGGGAACCGTTTAAACAGGGGTTCGGCATTCATAATATTCACATGAATCAGGGAAATTCGGGAAAGTTCGCCCGAGAGAACGGTGTTTATCAAGATGGTGCTTTGTTCTTTCACTTTCACGATCGGAATACCTGGATCGCGTTGTTTTGCGCGTTTCAATCCCAATCTTTCCATACCGACGATCGAACGGGAGACCCGCTCGATCGAAAGGGGAAAGTCGCTCGTAGTCCGGCCGATCTAATCCTTCCCGAAGACGAGAAACAACCGGAAGAAATTCGCATTATCGCCGCGTTAGTCAACCCGACCGGGGACGATCGGGGTAAAGAATTCGTGACTTTAATTAACACGACTTCTAAGCCGATCGATCTCCAGGGTTGGTCGCTGAAAGATCGGTTAAAAAGAGAGTTACTATTAGAGGGAATCCTTCAACCCGGAGCGACAGTAACCGTCCCGATTCCCGCCGGTCGCGATCGCGATTTTCAGTTAGATAACGAGGGGGGAATTCTCACCCTGTTAAACGATCGACAATTGAAAGTTCACGGGGTTTCGTACACGCGGGAGGAAGCCGCTATACCCGGCCGGACGGTGATTTTTTAGGTTCCCTCGCGTGCCGGGGAAAGGGCGATCGCTTTCCGGACTTTCTCGATCTCGATCGCTCACAGATCCTCGACCGGATTGAAAACCCCGCGGATAATGTCCATCTCATCGACGCGCAACTCTAGCGCGGTTCCCTCGGTCGCGGGGGGATAGATCCGGACGCGGGCGATCCCGAGATCTTCTAAAATTATGCCGATCGTGCCGATACTCTCCAAAATCGCCCAACAGATCTTGATATCCGGACACTCGATCGCCAGGATGGAAAATCCCGCGTTATGGGTGATATACCAGATCGATCGACCGAGTAAAGTTTCTAACCCTCGATCGAGACAGGCCGAGTGAAAATGATGGCTCAAAGCGATCTCTAGTTGTCGGGTTAACAGGCGATCGTTAAGGCTAAATTCCGCGGGGGGCGTATCGTCGTTCATGGTTTTGTCGGACAGGGGGCTGTTTCGTGACTCCGGGGACAGGTTTCGAGATCTTCGGAAGGTTTCGCCGTCAGGCCGATCCACTCGTCCACCGCGGGGGCATCGAATCCCACCCGACAGTCTCCCGCGACTTCCAATAAAGGACGACGGATTAAGAGGGGGTCTTTGAGCATTAAAGCTAACGCGGTGGATTCATCGACGGTTTTCGGGTTGATTTCTCCCGATTTCACCCGCGGGGCGCTGGGGTTGAACCACGCGGCGATCGGTAGGGAACCGAAGAAAGGCCGTAAGGTTTCCACCGTCCAGGGAGTGGTGAGAAGGTTGTGAACTTCTAAGTCGTGACCGGCGGCGGCGAGGAGGGTTTTCTGCTTGGTATTGTTAATACAGCCCGGTTTCTCGTAGAAAATAACTTTAGCCATGATTTTCGGACAGCGCGAGAAAATGGTCGCGGACGAGATGGTGAACTTTTTTCGGGTACACTCGCCCGTATTTCTGTTTACTGGGCATCATAATTAAATTGGGGGCTTGACCACAGCGTTTCTGACAGCCGGTGGTCTCGATTTTCACGCTGTCCCCGAGGCCGTAGCGATCGATCGCCTCTTCCAGGGCCCGATAGATTGCTTTTCCCCCGTGTTTGGCACAGCCGGATTTATGACAGAGGAGAATTTTTCCCGAAATGGAGTTGACTTTCGTACAGGTTTGTGTATGGGCGGCGGGACAATTTAGGGAACAACTGAGGCGATCGATCTGGTAGGCTTTGAACTTAATTTTTTTGCCGTCTTCCTTAACTTTTTGTAGGCCGAGAATTTGCACCCGATCGCCGGGGAGGAAATCGCGGGAGAGATGGCCGCGCGCTTCTTTCGCGATGATAATTTTTACCGTTCGATCGCCGACGAGAACCTGTAGCGATTTAATCTTATCCGTCGTTTTACCGACGAACCGAAGAAATTCTCCTTCGATTTGAAACGGGGTCGTAAGTTGTAATCCCATGATCGTCCGCCTAGAATTGAATTCGTGAGTTTGGAGGCAGGAGGCGGGAGGATAGGAGAGGGGAAAGATGAGGGAGTGAAAACATTCCTACAAGTCGCCCGTTGTCTCTTTATCTCTCCGATCTTCCGTTTTCTGTATTGGTTTTTAGGAAATGAAAAAATCGGGGAATCGGAGGTGGGATGGTTTTTTCCGATTCCCGATCGATTCGGGGGGGATGGTGAGGGTTACGCGTTAACTAACTGTTTATGACGCAGTGCTAACACCTCGGGGTACTCTTCGCAGAATCGCTCGAAAGCGGTTATCTCGATCGACTTGGCGTTATCTTGATAGGCCGCTTCCGCTTCCAGTTCGTCCACTAATTCCCACGCGTCGAGGCAGACTTTAGAGGTCGGCCCGGCCGAGGCGGCCAGAGCGCGCGCTTCTTCGATCGCCCGGTCTAATTCCCGCAGAAGCAGGGGAGCTTTGGGATTTTCGAGGAAATCAGCCTTGTAGAGAATATCGCTCTCGGAAACGATACCGAGCAGATCGCCTTTGATAACGGGAGCGATGCGGATGCCGGTGTTCGCGAAAAGACGGGCGATGTATTCCACACCCAGATCGGGATTGATGACGATACAGGGCTTGGTCATGATTTCATAGACGCGGATCTTAGCGGGGTCTTTGCCGTAGGCGACCACTTTCGTGATGATGTCCGTATGGGTAACGATTCCATAGGCATCGGCGGAATTGCGAGTTTCGACGATTAAGGCTCTCAGTTCTTTAAACTTCATCAATTTGACCGCTTCCGCTACCGTTGCCGAGCCGCGAATAGTAGCGACATCTTGGGTCATAATATCTGATGCTTTCAGCATACGAGAAAACTCCTTAAATACAGATAGAGAATGACAACCAGAAATAAGTCAGTGTGTGTTTGTATTGCCATTCTTTCTCTTAGATCCCCCCTCTCGCTCAGGCCAACTTCCGCGCTTCAAAAGTTTGCGGTAGTTGGATATGTTCGCCAAGGTCGGAAAATTTTAATTCCCAACCGTTGGCTAAGGTTAACACCGTCCCGTCCGGATTATCGACGCGGTTGACCACTTCTTCTTCGAGGTCTTTTTTCGGAACGTAGACGGATAAATGTCCTAGATTGTTTTTGCGTAACATAACTTTCATGGTGATTCTCTCCTGTTGGGAAATAGGGTGTAGGGTGTAGGGTGTAGGGTGTAGGGGGTGGGGTTTAGGGTTCGTGGAATCGGAATGAGAAAGTAATCCTTCAAATAATTAATTACCTCCTGCCTCCTGCCTCCTGCCTCCTGTCTCCTGTCTTTTGGTGGGTTACGCTTCGCGCGCCCCATCCTACTCGCAGGGTTCTAACTCTTTGGCTCGACAGCCGATCACGTAACCCGCGTCGATAAAATGAACCGCGTAAATGTAATACATTTGCAAGTAGGTTCCGATGCTGACCACGTAGCCGGTATCGCCTTTTTTGGCGAGCGTTACCCCGATATCGATGCCGGGGAACGTGCCATCGTTGCGAACCATTTTTTTGAGGCGAACTTTTTGTTCCATCTCGAAAATCGGCGCGTCATCGATCTCGATTTCATCGACTCTGGTTAATCCCATTAGACTTTCCTCCCCGCGGGTACTAGGTTAATTAATTCTTCGGTGGTTAAACCGCGTTTGACGCGGATCGATAGGCTTCTCACTTCATCGAGTACCGATCGAGCTTCCTCGTGACTTAGATGAATGCCGTTCTGTTCGAGGACATTTAAAACTAAATGCCGTCCCGAATGTTTGCCCACCACTAGCTTCCTTTCCCGTCCCACTTCTTCGGGGGAGAAAGGTTCGTAGGTGCGGGGATTTTTTAAGACCCCGTGGGCGTGGATTCCCGATTCGTGGACGAAAGTGTTCTCGCCGACGATCGCTTTCCACGGTGGCACGTCGTAACCGGAGGCGATCGCCACCAGTCCGGAGAGTTCCCGGAATCGACGCGTATCGATCGCTAATTCGTGATGGTAGAGCCGTTTGAGAATCATGACGATCTCTTCGAGCGCGGCATTTCCGGCGCGTTCCCCCAAGCCGTTTACGGTGGTGTTTACCGATGTGGCCCCCGCCTGGATACCCGCGAGCGCGTTGGCGGTAGCGAGGCCGAAATCGTTGTGGGTGTGCATCTCGATCGGGATGGGGATCGATCGAGCTAGATTCCCCACCATCCGCGCCGTTGTCCCCGGATCGAGGATGCCGACGGTATCGCAGAAGCGGAAACGTCCCGCGCCCCATTCCCGCGCCGCGAGGACAACATCGAGCAGGAAGGATTCATCGGCCCGCGAGGAGTCTTCCCCCCCCACCGCGACGAATAACCCCCGATCGACCGCGAAGGAAACGGCATCGCGCAGTCGATCGAACACCCGCCGACAGTCCCCCCCGAATTTGGCTGAAATCTGGATCTCGGAAACGGGGATCGAGATATGCACCCGCTTTAACCCGCAGGCGATCGAGGCCTCGATATCGGAGCGAACCGCCCGATTCCAACCGATTATGTCGGCTTTTAACCCTAACTGACAGATTTTCGAGATGGCGATCGCTTCGTCATTGCCCATCGCGGGAATGCCCACTTCTAACTCGGGGATGCCGATCTCGTCCATCAGAACCGCGAGGGCCACTTTTTCCTCGACGGAGAAGGCGACCCCGGCGGCCTGTTCCCCGTCCCGTAGTGTCGTGTCGTTGATGTGAATGGGATTCATGTTGTTTGCAGGAGATTAGAAGGAGGCAGGAGGCAGAAGGCAGGAGGCAGGAGGGGGGAAAATCAGGAAGGTTCTCCGAATCGCCTGGCTTATGTTCCGCGCTTCCTAAAAAGTGGTTAGATAATTGGAGAGAAAGCTATTTTTCGGGACGAAATTACTCAATTCTTTAGAATCCTGTCGATCGAGCCAATCCAGGATCGATTGCAACTGATTCAGGGAGATCAGTCCGTATTGCCAGAGCAACATCGGTAAGGGGTCACTAGAGCGTTGACGTTTGTGGAGGGCGAGGTTCAGATCGTCGCGACCGATCGCCAGTTCTTCTTGGAGAAATTGCAGGAGATTAGAATTGGTTTCCATGACGACACCTTTGCGGCGAGAGTGAAAGAGGGCAAAAGTGGAATTCGAGTTACACGGTCGATTAGAGGGCGTTCCAACAGCGATCGAGCCAGTCGAGCAGGTCCGGTTTCGGCGCTGTCCATTGATAGATCACACTGCGGAGTAGGATGGCGTGGAGGGAGTTAGCGATCTCGACTTGAAGGGAACCGTCCCCGGCGCAATAGCAGTTAATTCCTAACTCTTGCAGACGGTAGTACACCGACCAGCGATCGACTCTCGACAGGTTCGCCACCGGATGGACGAAACCGAGGGAGGGATCAGTCACGATCGAGCGCGCTCAACACTTTTACTAATTGGTTTTCCAGGTACTCGATCCGATCGGTCAGGGAACGCATCACCGTGGCTTCTATATCGGGGAGTTTGCCGTGTTCCAGGGGACAACCGCGACCGCTCCGGGAAATGATGCGCCCCGGCACACCGACCACGGTACAATCGCTCGGTACATCCCGCAGGACGATCGAGCCGGCCCCGACACGGACGTGATCGCCGACTTGAATATTGCCGAGAACTTTCGCTCCCGTTCCGACCACGACGTTACAGCCGAGCGTGGGATGTCTTTTCCCGATTTCCTTGCCCGTCCCGCCTAATGTCACGTTCTGATAGATAAGACAGTAATCCCCTAAAATCGCCGTCTCGCCGATCACCACCCCCATCCCGTGATCGATAAAAACCCCTTTACCGATCGTCGCCCCCGGATGGATCTCGATCCCGGTGAAAATACGACCGATATGGGAGAGAAAGCGGGGAAAAAAGGGCAGTTTTTGTTTGTGGAGCCAATGGGCGACGCGATGGAGGAGTAACGCGTGGAGGCCGGGGTAACAGACAAGGACTTCTAACCAGTTTCGGGCGGCCGGATCTCGCTCGAAGATGATGAGAAAGTCGGTTTTCAGGGTATCGAGCCAATTCGTCCGTTTATGCTCGGATTCTATTCGCCGGTGCCATTTCTGACTTTCCTCGAAGGTGATAGGCTGTAACATCGAATTCCGTGATCGAAAAGTGTGATTGTAATGCTTATACCAAGACCCTCCCCCGGCTTACCCCGCTCGGCGATCGGTCAGATTGATTAGATTTATAAAGATGCACTCGATCGATCCCGATCCCGTACCGGCAAGGTTTCCAGGCGTTAACGCGAAAATTTTCGGGTCGGGGGTCTACTATTTTTCAAGTGGGGGAAATGTATTTTCGGTCGTGGGACTCGGTATTCCTGCACTCAGGGCCGCGGGGTTCGGGAAAATATCCCTTCTAGGTTCGCGGGATTCGGACCGGGATCGGGCGGTAAACTCGCGTTCCCGTTCGCCTCTAAAGGCTGTAATCCTTGCTAGATAAAGATCGTGGACCGATCGGGGGACGCTTTACAAAACGATAAATTCGAGTAGCTCCATGTCGATTATTAATATGTTAATTTAGATACAGAATTGAATTCCGTGACAGCACTGGGGTAGCGACAAGCGCTCGCTCCAGTTTTTTTTATTTGTGGGAGGCGGGAGGCGGGAGGCAGAAGTAAAGGGAAAAGGGTAAAGGGATGAAAAGTAGCTTTTCCCCTTTTCCCCTTCCCCATTTCCCCCAAAATTTCCCCATCTCCCCACCTCGATCGTGTAGATCGACGGGATGCCGAATAAAAAGCCACCACTAGCCCCCCGATCGAGTCATCGATCTCGGTTTTCCGGGTGGAAATCTCGGGCTGTGGTGGCGTGTTTTTGTTCGATCGATCCATCGCGTTACACGAGCAAACCGTTTTTGATCATATTGCGGATGGCGTTATCTTTGAGCATTAACAATCGCGCGGTCTGCATTAACATATCGAACATCTGCTCGCGGTTCATCTGTCGCGCGGACTGCTCGATCAAACGCATTTGAAATTGTTGTTCTAAGGTTAATTCTAAGAAAGAGTTTTCCATGATAACCGTTCCTTTTTAAAATATTCTCGTTCATCAAGACTCTTCTTTTCTATGGCCTAGATACAAAGAGCCTGAATGAACGAATGAATAGAGTTTTTTTAAAGTAATCCGAAAGTTGATTCCGCCTAGGCACCGGTATTCCGGGCGATGAGACCCCACAGGAAAATCGCGATAATCGCGCCGATGACAGCGATAAATAAACCGGGAATACTTAAGCTAGTCGCCGTGAGTTGTAAGGTTCCTGTCGCGAAGAGACTGTAAAGAGTTCCCCCGATGAAAGCCCCGACGATCCCGAGTAAAATCGTGGCCAGAATCCCCCCTCCTTGAGAACCGGGATAGATCGCTTTGGCGATCGCCCCCGCTAGAAGTCCGAGGATAATCCAAGCGATAATATTCATTGACTTCTCACCTCCTTTATGCTTTCGTACCTCCCATTATGCGAGATCGGAGCATTTACCTACTTCTGCCATAGGTGATAATCGATACAATCTAAAGAAGGAATGGCGAAAAAATCACTTTTGAAAGCCTTTCGCGGTCTTTTTCGAGCTAATTTTCGTCTTGGGTTTACTCACTTCTAAATAAGCCGATCGAAAGAGATCGTGTAAATGCACGGGAACGCTGGCGATCTCCGGTAATCGCGGTTCGGACGGTTTCCCGTATTCTTGAAGTAACAATTTTAGGTCTGTATGTAGAGAAAAATCCGGTCGATCGAGCGTTCTTCGCAGGAGGGTTTCTAAAGCTTCGGGATAGCGGCGCGCTAACTTTTCCCAGACAAAATAAGTGATTTCCGGCGATCGCAGATAGAGATCGATTAATTTTTTACTTTCCTCGCTCTCTTGTCCCGCCAAATTTTCTAACAGCTTTTCCATCTGGTGATAGTTGGTCAAAAATACCTGTCCCCAACGGGGATCGGCTAGAACCGTTACCGTCTCCGCTTTTTTCAAGGGAGGCGGTAATTCGATTTTCGGTTGTACCATTTTGGTCGTTTTCGTCGCCCCGCTCGTTTTCAGGGATTCCTCGATCGACGCTTTTTCCTCCTCGTTTAATTCCGCGTTTTCCAATAACTCCCCGATCGATTTCGAGGGATCGATCCCCGCGCTCTCGAAATTTCTCTCGGCGATCTTCGTTTGAAAATCCGTCAATTTTTTATTCAACTCGTACCCCGATAGGGTGATCTCGTCCGCGCCGAAAAAGTCCACGAAATCGCGATGATACCGTTCCACCGACTCCCAAGAAAGTTCGAGAAGATCCGGCGCGTCCGCGTAGAGATAATCGGGATAATTCTCTTTAAAATTGCCGATGGCGACGGCGAGTTTCGCTTTTCCCAACGATCCCAGCGTTGTCGGCGCGCCGGAAAACATCCATTCCTCCCCCGTCACCGGCAAGATCATCGCCACGAGGATCTCGCCGATTTTATACCGCGCCATACTTTCGAGGGTGGTTCGATCGCTGACGGTCACGCGATACGGTTTGGCGGTTAACCAGTTCATCACCCGGAAACCGTCGTCCCGTTTCTCTTCGATGGCGAAAAGACCGATAAACCCGCGTCGCCAATTTTTAACCAATTCTCGATCGATCGGGGATTCCAGCGTGGGAAGGAAGAGATCGATCGGGCTTCTCCCGCCGATCCTACCCTCGATGAGAAAGCGATCGATGAGTAATCCCTTTTGGTTGAGATCGGTGGTTTTCACTCCCCGGAGTCGATCGGCGCTGAAGGTTTCCAGGGCGATCGCTAGTTCCCCTCCCGCGTCGAGGACGAAATCGGTCAGTTCTTCTTTTAATTCGCGGGCGCGTTGAAAAATATCGGACATATCGGGATCTATCAAAAAAAGGGTGAATCGAATATCGATGTAGGGAGAATTGTCTCGCCTCGATCGATATCTGTCATCACCCACCCGATAGGTATCTAGCTGTTGACCACTTCTCCGCCGTTGGGATGTAGGATCTGTCCCGAAAAATAGGAGGAATCATCGGAGGCGAGAAAAACGTAACTCGGCGCGATTTCTTCCGGCTGTCCCGGTCTGTGCATGGGGACTTGAGCGCCGAAACTCTCGACTTTTTCCTCGGGGAAAGTGGAGGGGATCAGGGGGGTCCAGATCGGGCCGGGAGCGACACCGTTGACGCGAATTCCCTTTTCGATCAACGATTTAGATAGAGAACGGGTAAACGCCACGATCGCCCCTTTGGTAGAGGAGTAATCCAATACGGACTACCTTTATAGGCGGTCACGGAAGTAGTATTAATAATCGCGCTTCCTTCTTTCAGATGGGGTAAGGCCGCTTTGGTGAGATAGAACATCGAAAAAATATTCGTTCGGAAAGTGCGTTCTAATTGTTCGGAACTGATATCCTCGATACTTTCTCGCGGGTGTTGTTCGGCGGCATTATTGACGAGAATATCGAGATGTCCGAACTCCTCGACGGTTTTCCGGACGGCTTCTTTACAGAACGCTTCCTCGCCGATATCTCCCTTGAGCGGTAAACAACGATGACCCAGTTTTTCCACCTCTTCTTTCGTTTTCCGCGCGTCTTCCTCTTCCTCTAGATAGACAATCGCCACGTCCGCGCCTTCTTTCGCGTAAAATACAGCGATCGCGCGACCGATGCCGCTATCTCCCCCCGTGATCAGGGCGACTTTATCTTTTAATTTATCACTGCCGCGATATTGGGAATCCCGAAATTCCGGGCGCGGTTCCATCTCGTGTTCGCGTCCCGGTCGATGCTCTTGATGCTGGGGTGGTTGTAGGGTTTGTTGACTCTCGCTCACGGTTAATTTACCTCCGATTTCACGCGATCTCACTACTGTTAACATGACACGAGAATCGCCAGCTATCATCATTAAAAAGTCAGATACAGCCTTTCTCAGATACATAAGGTACGTTCTCGCGGTTGGAATCTTTTAGCGGTAAGGGTTGGTATGTACTTCACCTTTACGAGAAAGGCTGTAGTCGGGTTAAATATTTGCCACGATCGAGGTAGAAAAATCATAGAAAATACAAAATATCTCTTTCTTCTGTTAGATGTTAATAAATCCCGATTCTGTCCCCCCTGACAGATGCCGTTGAGGTAGGAAATAACGCACAATATCTCTATTCGTCGGGAACACTCGATCGAGCCTTACCGAAAAGTATCGATTCTCTTTATTCGAGAGGTTATTATGAGCGGACAAATGTGCTGGCTGTCGCGGTTCGGTGGTGACGGAGAGAAAATTCTCCATCTCCGTCTAGCGTCCAACGAAGCTTGGAAACCCTATACCAGTATGCCCCGATACTCGGTTCCCGACTATAAAGATATGCCGACGGGATCGAAAGGTTGGGCGACCTATCAGAAGTTATTTAAAGCGGGTTGGACACTCGTTCCCAGTCCTCAATACAACTATTCTTACCCGTCCGATCGAGTCGCGTGATCGCTCTTTTCATATACTTTACGCGGTCAGCTTTACCCCTTATCGCTGACCTATTGTTTCGAGAATAGAAATCAAATTTTATAGCCGTATCCGTAGGTTGATTTGAACGAGGTGAAACCCGACAACCGAGGAGTATCGGGTTTCTACTAATTGATAAGAGATCGAGATTTTGGAGTAAATAATTACTGATTATTCACCCGTTTTTCGAGCTTGTAAATCGTCAAAAATAAGTTCTAGCCGTGCATCCATTGTATCCGTTCCAGTAATAATCGATCGAGCGAGTATTTTTCCAGGATCGTCACTCTAGCCGCCTGACGGATCGCTCTCGCTCGCTCTCGATTTTCTAGAACTTCATCCACCCGTTCCGCGATTTGTTCGGGGGAAAAGAAATCCACTAATAACCCGTTTTTCCCGTCTTCAATCACCTCTCTTACCGGGGCAGTATCCGAACCGATCACCACACCACCCACGGACATCACTTCCAACATCGACCAGGAGAGAACGAAAGGACGGGTTAAATAAATATGCGCCGAAGAAGATTGAATCACCTTCACGTATTCCCCGTAGGGTAACGGCCCGGTAAAATGCAAACGCGCTCGATCGAACGGGAATTTTTCTAACATTTCCTGTTTATAAGTTCTCCCGTCGGGTAAAGTTTTCCCGTAAGCCACGCGATCCTCGCCGACGATTACAATATGAGCGTTCGGACGACGTTGTTGTATTAAATAAGCCGCCTCCATAAATTGCGGAAAACCGCGATAGGGTTCCATCCCACGCCCTACATAGGTAATAATTTCGTCTACCGAAGAGAGATCCAAACCGATCCGCGGGAGAATTAACTTACTATTCTCGACGGGGCGAAAATAATTCGTATCTACCCCGTCGTGATTAATTTGAATTTTCGATCGAAACTCCGGCGGGAACTGTTCCCACTGCCATCGGGTAGGTGCTATCCCCCGATCGCAACTGTATAGATCTAACAGAATCGGCGTGTTTTTCACCCGAATTTTAGCGACAGAATCCTCGTCGATCGGATCGTCCGGATCGAAATCCGCGTCCGTTCCCCGCGCGTGATAGAACCACTCGAAATAACACAAATATTCCGTCTCCGGCAAAATATCTTTAATAAATAAACCCGGCCCCCACCCCGAATGCGCGAACACGATATCGGGAATAAAACCCTGTTCTTTTAGGGCTTTTACCATCCGATAAACCGCTTGTCCCTGCCATACCGCACTTTCTAAAGGACGAACGTAACGATGGGTTTTCGCGTCCGGATTTCCCGATTCTTTGTAGAGAACCTTGATGACGTTGGGAAGGCTATCTTCCTGACGACGGGTTCCGAAAACCACCTGATTGTTCGGATTGCTGGCGAGAACGGTCGCGAGATTGCGGAATTGCGCGGGAAAGTTGGGATGGAGAAAAAGATAGCGCATAAGAGCGATCGGGGAAGAATACTGTCATTATTACCCAAAATTATCCCCGATCGATCCGATCGCCCGTCGGATCGATCGGAAAGACGACGATCGCGATTAACATAGTGGATAGCGCGCGTCGATCGCCGAATTCTCTCCGAGATAGGGAGCGAAAATGTATGAATATCCGATTGCTTAAAGCCAGAATTGTCGATCGCCCTCTAAAGCGCTCGGATAAATTCCTTTTAAGCGTAAATCCGCCATTCGATCGGCTCCATACAGGGGCATAGGTAAGCGAGGAGGCTTTAAAGCCCCGTGATGGAGTAAAGTAAGTTTTAGCGTCGCGTCTACCACGCTTTCGATACTCGCTTGATAACCCTCGGGACGGACATTTAACCGCAAAGGACGGGCTAATCCCACATTCGGAGCGACTTGAGTAGTAACGACGATCGCCTCGCGGGAAGATAATTGTAACGTTAACCCTCGCGTGGGTGGGGCTAAATTCCTATCGACGAAATTATAAAGTCTCGGGATCTGTGATTTTCTACACTCCACGAGAATAAATCTCGCGTTGAGAGCATCGGCTCGCTTTAAAATCTTTTCGATTTCTTGATTGACAAAGCGACCATCTCGATATAAAAGAACGGTTTTATTTTTAAATAAATCAACGGGAAGAACTTTTTCAATAAACCGTTGAGGAATTTCTTCTCCCTGCACGAAATCACTTTCTAGTTGATAGCGGATAAACTCTCCTCGTTTTCCGTACAGACGGATACTGGCGCAAACGTTCAGCGTTCCGGGTAAATTCGCTTTGCTCTGTCGAGAAATATCGAAACCGATAAAACTATCGGCGATCTCTAATGGTTTAGCGAGAACAAAGGGTAAATTTCCTAGTTTTGCGAGAATACCCGGAATGATTTGATTAAGAACAAATCTCTGATTTTGTTGTAAGGTATCTTCGTAAATAAATTGACTGGCGACACGACGGTAGAGTAAGTGTGAGTAAATACGGTTGTACAAGCTTCCCTCGTTTTTACTGTCCGCTTGGCGATCGCTCTGGGGCAAGAAGACTAAAAATATTTCTGGATTATAACTGAGAGCCTCGTTTATTCGTTCTTCTATATTCGCCCAAGTACGAGAATAATTATTATCGTCCACCGATAATTGTATATTGTCTACTATCTCCGAAGAAAATTCATAGACGGCTAACTGTTTTTGTACCTCGTTTATAAATCCGTTTACCGCTCGATCGCAAAGATTGAGAATAACCATCTCGATCGGTTTCGATCGATCCTGATAGTTTTCGTGACGCTTGAATACTCCACCCTCTTTCAGTCCAGATAATATTGAACCGCTCTTGGCCGTTTTTCCCTTGCCGAATAACAGTAAAGTCTCGCTTAAGCCGAGGGAAGGCTTTTTAAAAAGCACTTTCTCTGTAATGCTATTAATTGACGCTTTCTCGACTTTATATCCATAGGGTTCTAACGCGCTAATCATTTCCAGTTTGTAATTTCCTACAAGCTCTTTCCTTTGCAGGAATGAGATTTTACTAGCTTTCAATAAATCTCCGTACTTAACCCCGAAAGCGTTCGCGGTTTCCGCGGTGATCATGGGACGTAGAGCGGCGAGAGCGTAATTGTAGGTTTTGCTTGATTTGAATTTTATTGCAACGATCGGTTGGTCATCGGGCGCTTCTTCTAGAGCGTATAAACTTAATGAACCCGTGGCGTATTGTGCCAAGCGGACACGATTATCTCCCTCACCGATTCTCCCCACGATTCCCACGATCGTCGCGCCGCTTCCTTTTTCAATATCGATAACTTTTAAGCCGACTAAAACTTTTTCGGGATCTTGTCGCTCCGGATGATCCTCGTAGAAATCTTCTAAAGTACCTTTATACAGAATTCTACTTTTCACCGATAGCGCGATAGCCGGCTTTATTTCCCCGTTTAGCTCGACGGTTTCAGCCCAGAATTTCGCCTCTCGTTCTACTCTCGCTCTTTGTTTCTCTTCAACTAACCGAGAAGATAAGCAACGTTCTTTCTGTAAAATTCCACTCGCTAATCCCGAAATAACTTCTGGTGATGGAGTCGGGTTCTGTAACCATTGAAATGACCAGTAGCGCGAGCGAAATTCCTCGATATCCTCTTGAATACGGCTTAACTCTTCACGCCATCGGTCTTGAACGGGTAAGGAAACGCCCCGTTTTCCCAGCGCCCAAAAATACCCATCTCGCCAGATAACGACTACATCGGGTATTCTCGCGGAAAATTGATAGCTCAAACGATTTCCCGTCTCTCGATCGACATCTCCCGTTAACCGAAATCCCATTAGATTCGGCTCGGCAATTTGGAGTAAAGAAATCTCGCTTAAATAGGTAGGTTCGGTCATGCGGCACGCTCCACGGTAGAAAATTTACAGATCGGGTTAAAGATGCAATATTTGCAATTAAAATGAGGATTGGCGGGATAAATCTCGTCGAACGCGTCATGATTCCACCGATAACGTTTTAGCTCGTCTTGATGGCGTTTGGCGATGGTCGCTAATTGTCTTTGAATCGCGTTTAATTGATTCGGATTTGCGCTGATAGGCTCGGTTCCCTCACCGGTTTCTAGGTTGTAAAAAGAGGCGATCGCTGACCGATCGGGATATAAATATTGACAGGCGAGAAGATACACGAGAGCCTGACGGCGATCGGGTTCGCTTGTCCCGGTTTTTAAATCGATAACGTGCAATGTGCCGTCCGCTTCCTCCACGATACAATCGATCGCGGCATAAAGGTTAAAAACGAAATCTCCCTGTCGAATTACAATCGGTTCGGGAAATCCTTCATCCCCGCGAGCGAGTTTGACGATCTTTTTAGTCGATAGAAACGGGTTTTTCCGGTAATCACTTAGAATCGCCCCCACTCTTCGCTGTACTTCGTCCGCTTCTTTCTCTAACTCTAGAATTTCCGCGACTCGATTCACCCCGTCGGGATGTTGTAATAACGCGAGGTTTTGATGGAATTCGTAAACTCCTTTTTGCCCTAAAAGCCCGATTCTCTGCCATTCCGTATCTCGCTCTAACAGAGCCTTAACCGCGGCTTCTTTCTTCTTAGCTTTCGTGTATCCCCGCTTGCGATCGCAGTGCCACGCTTCCTGACCGACCGGGGGCGAGAATAACAGCCATAGATTGTAACTCGCGAACTCCCACAACTTGTTCATTCTCTGTCACCTCTCCGTTATACTGTATGTATTGTTCATTATGACCTAGTTTATCATGTTGACCAATTCTGTCAACTACCACAAGAGAGAACATGGAAAGCACATTCGGAACCATCCTTAGACAAGCGCGTAAAGAGAAAGGACTTTCCCAGAGAGACCTGGCGAAACTGGCCGGGGTCAACTACACGTACCTGTCCAAGTTAGAAAACGACCACGCGGGAACCCCCCCTAGCGAGGAAGTGATCGAGCGGTTAGCGAGTCACCTAGAGCTTTCCGCAGAGGATCTACGCTATTTAGCGGGTCGGATCACCCCCGAAGACGAACGGGTGTGGCAAGATTTCGTTAAACAGAATTATCAACAGATGCCGGTGCTATTCCGGAAAATGAAGCGAGATCCGAAATTCGTTCGCGAATTTTTGCGGGAGACGGGGGAAACCGACTCGGAGGAGTGATGTCAGCGAACATTTATCAACCCTATCGTTACTGGAAAAAAGAGGAGATCGAGGCTAAAGCGCTCGAAATCTTGCAAAAAATGGACGCGGACCCGAAATACCGTCTCCGATGGCCGCTCGATCCTACCCGGGTGGCCGAATTTCTCGGACTCGACACGGATATCATCGATCTCGATGAAAGCGAGGGAATCGCGGCGATGATCTGGCCGATTCAAGGAAAAATTCTGATTAACGAGAGAAACGATCGATTATCGAAAGGTTTTCAAGAATCCTCGATCGCTCACGAGATCGGTCATTGGGTACTGCACGTTAACCGAAGGAACATCCAAGAATACGATCGAAACCGCGATCTCTCGGCCCCGATCGCTTTACACCGACATTATCGGGATAAGGAAGAGAAAGGGATCGAATGGCAAGCGCAATACTTCGCGAGTTGCTTACTGATGCCGCGGTTTATTCTGGAGAAAAAACGAAGGGGACGAGACTTAACGAACTGGCTTCACCTTCGGGCGATGGCGGAAGACTTAGGCGTAACTAAATCGAACTTGATCCATCGTCTGAAAGATTTAGAATGGATCGTTATCCCCGAAAACTCCAGACGAATTTACCTCGGTAAAGCGTTACAAGATCGACAAAGCTAACGTTCTCGCGAACTCGATCGCCTCCTCGAAAGTACCGATTTTCCCCTCGATCGCCGCGACTTGGATCTCGGTGAGAAGTTTCCCGATTAACGGACTCGGTTTTAATTTCAAACGATCGATCAGATCGTTGCCGGTGAGTAACGGTTTCGGGTGGGCGATCGGATCGTCCGGATCGAGATAGGCTTGAAAGAGAGACAGGACGAGGGTTCGATCGATCCCCATCGCCAGCGCGAACAACGCGAACACGGGAAAAACTTTCCCCACCTCTAAAAACAGAAAATAACGATCCCGCGCCTTTAATTCCCCTTCTAAACGGGGGAAATTTTTAATCACCGCCAGTACCGTCCGGATTTCCGATCGAGAGTATTTCAGATCCGCTAACTCCTTCTCGGCCTCTTCCGGAACCGAAGAAACTAACAGCGCGAGTTTCGCCATCTGTACGGTAGTCGGGGAAAAAACGAATTCGGACTCTAACCGATTCGCCTCTTCCGTAACCCGCGGGATTTTCCCCATTTTCTCCCCGGTAATCCGGTTCAACCACGAACGCGTTAAACCGTCCCGCCACGCTTCCTGTAGCCATTTATCCCCGCCGGTATTCAGTAACAGATAATCCAGTTCCGATCGAACCCTCTCCGCGGCAACGTTCCCCAATAGCCCCGCGAGGGAACGGATCGCGACTAAGGTATCTTCCTCGATCTCGAAATCCAACTGCGCCGCCTGCCGATACGCTCTCAACAATCGCAGGGGATCATCTTTTAAATTCTCTCGCGACACCATGCGGAGACATTTGGCGCGGAGATCGCGCGATCCACCCAGCGGATCGATCAATTCCCGTTTGCGGGGATCGTAGGCGATGGCGTTCACGGTAAAATCCCGCCGTTTTAAATCGATCTCTAACGTTTTTCCCTCCATACGGGCGAAATCTAACGTTCCCCCCTCGAAAACCACCCGCGCGATCTCCCGCGCCTCGTCGAGAACCACGAAACCCGCGCGATACCGGCCGGCGATCGCTCTCGCCGTCTCGATCGCTCTCTCGGGCACCACGAAATCGAGATCGATATAATCCTTCTGACGGTGTAATAAAGCATCTCTGACCGCCCCACCGACTAAATAAGCGTCTTCGGGCAATTCATTCAAATCAACGGGTAAATTCCCCGAAAACAAACGATTTAAATTTATCTGACAGTACATCGATACAGGATTTACAAAAATATAGTTTCGGGCTACCCCACCGGGCGAGAGTCTGAGCTAGATTAACAAAAAAGGGACAGGGTAAAGGTATGTGTATTTGTGTTAACTGCTATTTCGTCGATCGGTGCGTGACCTACCATGCCGTGGAAACGCAACACCAAGAACGTCACCTGACCGACAGCCCCGACTTCGATCCCCAGGAACCCTCTATTAACGTTAACATCCGCACGAAAGAAGATTATATCGAGATGGAATGGGATGTGGTCGGCTGTCACAGCTTTTTGCGAGAAACGGGCAAATGGGCCAGCCTGAGACCGGGAGAACCGATCCCGACGTGATTCGGAAAAGATAGAATAAGTCAGCGATCGCGCGGGAACGGATAATGACTGGCGAAGAGTTACATCAACTGTTATTGACGAAATGGGGTCGTTCCTACGACATCCAACTCCGACGGATTAAGGATAAGATCCACGTTCAAATCATGTGGAAATACCTCGAACAAGCCTCGTTTCCCCTCTCCGAGCAAGAATACCGGGAACATCTTCAAGCGATCGCCGGCTATCTCAACGAATGGGGAGGGGTCGCCCAATTCCAATCCTTTATCCGCGGAACCCGCGACCGTCCCCGTCTGGGAAAAGCCGTCAGCGTACCCATCGATTTAGGCGATCGGGCCTCCGAATGGCTAATCGGCGAATTGTAACCGGATTCTAACCGTAGGGTGGGTTAGCGAAGCGTAACCCACCAATGCCGTAGGGTAGATTAGCGAAGCGTAACCCACCAATAAACCCCGTCACTCACTCACTAACTCAACTGTCCGCAGTCGGCGATCTCGACCGGTACTTTAGTTCTCCCCGAATCCGTTCCCACCTTTTCCATCGCTTGAATCACCTCGATTCCCTCGACCACCTGACCGAAAACGACGTGTTTCCCGTCTAGCCAGGGAGTTTCGACAGTGGTGATAAAAAATTGCGATCCGTTGGTATTCGGCCCCGCGTTCGCCATCGATAATAATCCGGGTCGATCGTGTTTTAGAGAAAAATTTTCATCCTTAAACTTGTTCCCGTAGATAGATTCGCCTCCCGTCCCGTTACCGCGGGTAAAATCTCCGCCCTGACACATGAATTGGGGGATAATTCTATGGAAAAAACTTCCTTTATAGTGTAGGGGTTTTCCCGCTTGTCCCGTGCCTTTTTCCCCGGTGCAGAGGGCGCGGAAATTTTCCGCGGTGTTCGGGACGACATCGGCGAACAATTCCATGACGACGCGGCCGGCGTTTTTACCGTCTATAAAAATATCGAAGAAAACCCGTGGATTTTGAGCGATCATTATCGAACTCCCGATCGAGCGTTTTTTTCCTATCTTAACCCGATCGGCGCGCGAGAAGAACACCGATTTTTTTTACGTTAGAAATCTTTGAATTTCTATAGCGGCACTCTCGCCGGAAGTCAAGGCCGTTTCGATCGCCCTCTCCGGATCTCCCTCCAGACACCAATCGCCGCAAGCGACGAGGGGCAAGGGATCGATCGAGTGTAAACAGGCCACTCCCGAACCGCGACGGGGAACCGCGTACCGCCATCGGTGAATCTGTGACCACGCGGGAGAGGGTAAACCCGATCGAGCGATGATTTCCCCCGTTACCGCCTCTAAATCCTCGCTATCGAGATATTTCGCCGAGAGATCCGCGCCACTCTGTAAAACGAAAACCGTTCGATTCTCGTAAGCCCCGATATGGCGAAAATCGGCGGAAAGAAGCGGGATCGGTAAAGAATCCGCGTAACCCGCGATGACCGTGATACAGGGGTCGTACTCGATCGAATTCAATTCGGGCAGGAAATTAGAAAGATTAGAAGCCTGTAATAGTGTTACCGCTTGCGGGGCGGGAATCGCCAGAACGATCGCCCTAGCGGTCACGCTTTCCCCCTCTTTCCCCTCGATCGACCAAAAATCTCCCGTCGGGATCATCCGCGTCACGAGAAACTCGCGCCGGATTTCTAACTCTCTCGCCAGGAATTTAGCGATCGAGTTCATCCCGTCCGGACAAGGATAAAAGCGATCGTCGATTGCATGAACAAGGTTTTCTGTCAATAGATTTTGAATAAAAAATCGTGTCCGTTCCCCCTGAATTGTCAGGAAAGGAAGACCGTGATCGACGCGGATATCCCGATCGCCGGCCCGGATTCGCCGCGTCGCCAAGCGTCCGCCGATGCCGCGGGACTTGTCGAAAAGCGAGACCGTGAAACCCTCTCGCCGTAAGTATCGGGCGCAGGTCAAGCCCGCTAATCCCGCGCCGATGATCCCAACATCAATCGAAAATTTTGTCACGTCGCGCCCCGAGTCGGTTAGTCTTTAAGTTAGTATTAGAAATATTAAAATAGTTCGCGAAGGACAGACCAACTCGACGATCGGGGCTGAGGAGGAATAGCAAATTGGACGAATTACGGTCAGCTTTGGAGTTAGCCACCGAGGATGAATTACAGCAAATCACGAACATCCTCTTTTGCCGTCGGTTTAATCCTCTCGATTATTTACAGGCCCCCGACCCCGTGGAAGTGCAGAGTCAAGACTGGGATAGCTGGTTAGACTCGATCGAGAACCGTTTCCGCTATCTCGCCGCCGACGGCGTGACCGTGATCAAGGGAAAAACCCGCGAGGTCAGTTACCGACAGGCGTTGATCCGCGTCTGCCATTTCCTGAAAATTCCCTACTCGAACAAGATGCCGACGACGGAAATCGAGGCCGAAATCTATCTACATCTCGTCAGTAAAGCCTGGAAACGCCTTCCCACCTCGGAACAGAAATCCCTCTCCATTCAAATCCAAAAAGCGATCGCCGGCTCGAAAGTTCCCGAACCCCTCCCCGTCCATCTCCAACACGATCCCCTGAATATCGTGTTAAAAGGAACGAGCGCCCTCGCCGTAAATTCGATTATCAAGCCGATTATTCTCAAAAATATCGCCCAACAGGTCGCCCTTCACTTCGCCCGTTACCAAGCGGCGAAAACCGCCCTAATCGAGGGAGGAACCGCGGCCGCCAACCAGATCGCCCTACAAGCCGCCAAACGGGGAATGACCGTCGCCGCGGCCCGTTACGGCGCGCTCCGGACGGTGTTAAGTGTCGCCGGGCCGGCCCTGTGGGGATGGTTTATCGCCGACCTCGGCTGGAAAGCGATCGCCACCGACTACGGGCGCATTATTCCCACCATCTTCGCCCTCGCTCAAATTCGTCTGACGCGGGACGAGTGTTGGGAATTCGCATAGCATGAAACGAATATTCTGTCAAGGGTGGGAGTGGAATTTTCTGCGAATTTCCCTCCTGATCGCCCCGATCCTGCCCGTGGTGGCGGGATTGGGAATTATCGCCGTGTTAATCGCCACCTGCCGGAAAGAGTGGAAGTCGATCGCCGCGAGTCGGTTAAATCGGGGGATCGGCGTTTTATCGCTCTGGTTGCTGTTTGTCGCCGTTTTATCGCCCCGGCCGATCGAGGCGTTACTCGGGTTAGCGAATTATCTCCCGTATTTTTTCTTTTTCGTGAATATCCGGCAGATCGTACAGAAACCCTCGCAGTTGCGGGAACTGGCTTGGGTTTTGGTCATCCCGTCGGTGTGGGTGGTGGCGATGGGATTGGGTCAGATTTTCCTCGGTTGGGGGAATGTTCCCTTCACGGCTTGGGGTTACGTTCCCTACGGCGATCCGAAGGGTAGGATGTCCTCGGTCTTCATGTACGCCAATCTTTTGGGCGTTTACTTGCTGATGATCCTGATTTTGGCGATCGGACTATGGATCGCGACCTTTCGAGCGTGGAAGGGGGACAGAAATAGAAAGGTATCGCTTCAACTGGGCTTTTTAACTTTTGCCATCACTTTCGATAGTTTGGGCATATTTTTAACCGATTCTCGCAGTGCTTGGGGGCTGGGGTTGTTCGCGGGTTTATTGTTCGCGCTGTATCTGGGGTGGCGATCGATCGTCGCGGGATTCGCGGCCGTCGCGGGGGCGATCTCGATCGCTTCCTGGGGGCCGGTTCCTCTGCGGGATGTCTTTCGCTCGATCGTTCCGCGGATGATCTGGGCGCGTTTCTCCGACGAATTATACCCCGATCGACCGGTAGCGACTTTACGGGCCACGCAATGGCGATTCGCGTGGGAAATGGCACAGGAGCGCCCGATTACCGGTTGGGGACTGCGGAACTTCTCCAAAATGTATAAAGCCAGCACCGGGATCTGGCTCGGTCACGCGCACAATTTATATCTCATGTTGATGGCCGAGACGGGAATTGTCGGCCTGTTGATGTTTTGCGCGTGGGTCGCGTGGGTATACGCTCGGGGAATCCGTTTATACCGATTTCTCGCGACGAAAAAAGCCGGGGGAGAATTAATGTTATTCACCTATCTTGTCGCTTTCGGGGGTTGTATTCTGTTTAATTTCTTCGATGTAACGCTCAACGAACCGAAAGTGAATACAACCGCGTGGTTGATTTTCGCCTCGATCGCCGGGATCGTCCGGAGTGCTGACGGGGAGAGAGCGCGAGAGATCGATCGCTAAATAGTATCCGGCTTACAGTAGTCTTCTTGAATTGCTTTTTTGATGCGGTTAAATTCGTCAAATAATTGGAATGGCGATTGTGGAGATTCGGCGATCGCTCGTTTTGTCGCTCTCTCCAGAATCTCCCTGGCTCGCCGAACTTCCCCCGCGGTCGGCTTCTGAAATATATCCGGTTCGAGTAAATCCAAAAATTGTAAAACCTCTTCTCGCTTTTCCGGGGAAAGTCCGCGAAACGTATCGATCGTCAGTTGTTCCAGATTAGAGATCGTACAAAACTCTCGCATCGCTCTTGACAGCACGACAATTCTATAATACCGAGTTCGATCGACGCGTCTCGAAAACTTTAACAATCGCGAATTATAAAATTATTATCGCTTTTTTAGGGATTTTCTCGCCATTTTATCCTTGATTATTCCTCCTGACTCCCGCCTCCCGCCTCCCGTCCTCCCGATCGACTCCCGCCGTAGACGAAAAGAACATCTCGCGTAGAATAAAAAAGGCGAACTCGATCGAGGGAAAGGAAGACTCAACAGTATGGTAGAACGATTCTGGGATTTTATCGGTCGCGTCTTCCTCTTACAGTCCGATGTGTTCCGACAGGTGAGCGACGCGCCGGACGGTTGGATTCTGACGTTGGGAATCGTTTTCGGGGCCGGTTTATCGCTGGCGATCGCCGAGGCGATCATTCTCTTCATCAATCGGGTGAAACCGCTCCGATTCGTCTTAAGCCTGCTCATTAGTGCCGTTCTCTTCGCTTTCGGCTATCTCTTTCTCGTTTCCAGCACCTGGCTAATCGATTTTCTGCCCGGAACGCTTAAAATCTCCTTTCCGGTTTTACTGAAAGTTTTCGGGATCAGCTTCGCACCGCTTCTGTTCGGTTTTCTCGGCGCGATCCCGTATCTCGGCGTTCCCCTGCTCTCCTTGCTGTCGATCTGGCATTTATTGGCGTTGGTGGTCGGTTTCGCGGCGGTAAAATCCACTTCCCTCGGAACGGCTTTCAGTTACGTGGCGTTAGGCTGGCTAATCTTACAGATCCTGCAAAGAACCCTCGGACAACCGATCGCCAATCTAGGCAAAATCGTCATCGATCGGGTCGCGGGAGTGTCGATCGTGCGGGGAAGGGAAGAGATCGTTCGACTGCTCCAGGACAACTTTCTCCAACCCTCGTCACCCGTACCTTCTACCGTCGATGTCGCCTTCGCCGAACCCGCGAGCGCTTCCGTTTCCGGGTCGATCGACACTACCCTATCGCCGATTCTCCCGACCCATAAATCCCCGCGAAAAACATTTTCCTCGCTCCCTATATTCGGTTTAGTGGGAATTTTTTTACTAACAGTCATCACCACCATTTTTCTCGACCCCTTACGGGATTGGATATTTAGTTACTACGAAAACTTACCCCGAAGCCTGCGTTTCCTGATCGATCTCCTGTGGATCGGGATCGTGGCGCTGGCCGTCGCGGGATTACTCGCGCCTTTGGAAACCCTCGGATGGTGGGCCGGCTGGTACGACGACGAGATCGATACTACCGTGAACACGGGAACCCTCGCGGAACCGATCGAGAATACCCGATCGCTCCGTCGCTACCTGATCTATCTCGACGGCATCGGTCAATCGAGCTTTCAATACTTACCCGACGTAGAAACTTTTCTAGCGGAGTTAACCCCCGCTTTACCCGAAAATATGGCACTGATTCGGGGAATCATGGCCTATTCGGTGCTGAATAATCCCCTCGATGAAGATCGTCCCCTCGCGTTTCTCTGGCGTTTGGCGGATAAATATCGTTTCGCCAATCCCGCGAGTCTTCTCGGCATGATGGTTAATATCCGCAACGTGCTGATCGTGGCCGTGTCCGCGGACGCGCGCTACGGGCCGATCTACCATCGGGGAATCGCCCGAATTCTCTATAACGCGCTGATCCGGGCGGGTTATCGGGTCGGGAGCGGGATTCCCGTTACCCTGATCGGTTATAGCGGTGGCGGTCAAATGTCGGCCGCGACGGCCGCGGTTTTGAAAGGCGCGCTCGGTGCCTCGATCGACGTGATCTCCCTCGCGGGGGTGATCAGCGGCAATTGTCATCTCCTGGAGATCGAACACCTGTACCATCTGGTGGGCGACAAGGATAATGTCGAGAAAATCGGCCTGATCATGTTCCCCGGACGCTGGAAAATCTTTCCCCTCTCCTACTGGAATCGCGCCAAACGACGGGGCAAAATTACCATTATTCCGCTCGGACCCGTGGGCCATCAAGTGCCGGGGGGCTTGCTCGATCCGAACGCGTATTTACCCGACGGACGCAGTTACTTACAACAGACGATCGACTATATCGCCAAGATTCTCCGGGGGGAACTTCTCGCGCCGAATCAGCGGCCGCGCCGTCAACCGAGTAATTATGAACTCTATAAAGCGGCGGATTTTAACCGTCCGGACTATTATCCGCTCGATCGAACCGTCGATCCGGCTCTCTATCGGCCGATCGCCCCGTGGATGGGTCGTTTAATCCTGCCGACCCTATACGAGAGAGCGATCGTCCGCGGGGTGTGGCTGGAAGTCCATCACGCGCCGGAAGAGTTTCGCGCTCTCGTCGGGCAACGGGTGAAACTGCGCTGGGGAGAGAGTCCGGCCCTGCGGAAACTGGTGGTCGCGGTGACGCGGGACGTGCATTTCAGCCCCGACGCGGAGTATACCGGCGAGTACGGGGGATTGATCCACCCCGATCGCCTCGACCACTGGCAGGGTGTCGATCCCCTCGAATCCCTCGCCGGTTCCCTGCCGGAAGATGACACGATCGTGATGTTATTCGACCCCGTGATCGTGGAAACTATCGGCGGAGAGACGATTTTGCAAATTTTCCAACAACCGAGCCAGATAACGGGACGTTATTACGGATTAGTGCGTTTTATCGCCCCCGTGACGGGAACCGATCGATTCGAGGTACGGCATTTTAATAAGATTTCCCGACAGTTCGACGGGGTAAGCGAGCGAGTGCGCCTTCCCGCGGTGATCGCCGATCAGAACGGTTGTTTTCCCTCCACGGCGCGGGAGATCGAGCGATCGCCCCTCAACGAGTCGGGATGGTACATTTACGGGGCGAAGGACGCGGAGGGCATTTTTGTCGTCCAGGCTCTCGCACCGCGCTCCCTGCTCAAATTAGAGCCGGATCGGGTGATTTTTGGAGTCAAATCCGGCTACCGTTATATTCGGAAAGAGGCTTGGGCGGATATCGATCGACAGAAAGGAAAGATCGGTTCGGTGCTGTTAAATCCGCGGGAGGGGGAGAGTGTACGGGAATCGATCGATTCCTGGCGGGAGGGCGATCGCGCGTTAGTCGTCCATACCTACGGGGGGATCGGGGGCGAGAAACGCGAGCCGGCCGCTTCCACGCCGATCTTTTTCGGTCATTTCGCCTACGGTCTCGCCACCGTCGTCCGCGATCCCCTCGCCGACGAGCTTCGCTTCGAGATCCACTACTATCAGGTATACACCCACAACACCGACGGACTGATCGCGGGAACCTTGCATTGGTCGCGGTACATGGGCGATCGGCAGTTCGGATGGTCCGGTGTTCGCCCGGTTTGCGATATTATCATCAAATTCGAGCCTTTCACGGGCTTTTTCGAGTTCGAGACCTTTCGATCTTCCCCGCTAAACTCGATGCTCGCGCAATTGGAAGCGATGACCGCTCGCTATCGCATCGGTGACGGAACGGGAGGAACCTACGTCGGCGCGGCGAATAATTGCTCCCAGGACTCGAATCAGGCGTTATTCGCCAGTATCGGTAATCTTCAAAGAGCGATCGACGAAAATAAAGCGTTTTTAGAAACGTGGTTCCGAGAACACCCCGAAGAAGAGCGACAATACCGGCGGTTATTAAAACTCAAGCGAGCGCTCAAAGGGGATCTACAGCCGCTCGAATTGCCCCGCGCCGACTGGCGGGATAACGAGTTCAATCTAGGAACCACCCTAGAGGATCGGCCCCTGCGAAATCTGCTCACCGGTTTGGCCAGTTGGCGAACCCTCCTGCCGAGGTTGGCCAGCGACACGATCGCCGAAACCTTTCTCCGTCAGGGCGCGGAGATCTGGGTACTCCGAACCAACCAGATCGGCGGCAACGATCCGGATATCGCCCCGATCGCGCCGATAACGCTGTGAGGAGGCAGGAGTCAGGAGCCAGGAGGCAGGAGGGTAGGGAGTAGGGAGTAGGGAGTAAATTTCTGGAAACTCTCGATTTTTTCCCGAAATTATCTCCTCTCTATCTTGATTTCCCACTCCGAACTCCGAACTCCCCATCCCCGTTACTCCTCGTCCCGGTAGCCGAAGTCGGCGAGGAGCGATCGAGATTCTCGCCATTTCGGTTCGACTTTAACGAAGAGTTTGAGGAATACCTCGCCCTCGATGAGTTTTTGAATGGCAACTCGGGCGGCACTACCGATCGTTTTCAGCATACTGCCGTTTTTGCCGATAATGATGCCTTTCTGGGAAGGGCGCTCGACGTTGATCGCGGCGAAAACTCGGGTGATACTCTCGGTTTCCTCGACGCGCTCGATGACGACGGCCACGGAATGGGGAATTTCCTGACGGGTGAGGAGTAAAACCTGCTCGCGGATCAGTTCGCCCATGATAAAGCGTTCCGGCTGATCGGTGACGAGATCGGGAGGATAATAATAGGGGCCGGGATCTAGGGTGTCTATCAGTCGATCCTGTAGTTCGTTTAATCCCGTTCCCTCGATCGCCGAGAACTTCTGTACCGGCCAATCCCGATCGCCCGCTAGAGCCAGATAACCCCCGTCGAGTTCCGAGGCATCGTCCGGTTGTTGGTCGGCCTTGTTGAGTCCGAGGATAATCGGGGTTTCGGTGCGGGCGAGAAGTTCGGCGACGTACCGATCGCCCCCGCCGACAGGAGTAGAACTATCGACGATAAAAAGAACGATATCGACCGAATCGATCACGTTCGTGGCGTTTTTAACCAGTATTCTCCCTAGTTCGTGGTGGGGTTTGTGGATGCCCGGAGTATCGAGAAAAATCATCTGCGCTCGATCGGTCGTCAGAATGCCCCGTAAACGGTTGCGCGTGGTTTGGGCGACGGGGGAAGTGATGGCGATTTTCTGACCCACCAATCGATTCATCAGGGTCGATTTTCCCACGTTCGGGCGACCGATAATGCCGATAAAACCCGATTTGAATCCGGGGGGCGCGAGGGGAATCGTTATCGATCCCGCGATATTTTGGGAAGATTCGAGGGCATTATTCATGCTAGAAAATAGATTAAATAAGAAAGGAAGGGGGAACTTTTCATCGATGAAGTGGATAATTTCGCTATCGTTATCGATAGTTTTGTGGTGGGGGAACAATCTTCCGATCGCTCTCGCGGGAAACTTGGTCGATCGGGTGAACGCGTATCCCGAATGGCGATCGAAACCTACCGTCAAAGTCGCCACCGGGGATCTGCCCTATCCCGATTGGATGGCTGGAAACTGGACGGTAAAGATCGATCTCGTCGATCGAAAAGCGCCGCTCGCTCCCTCGATCACGACACCGGGATTCGACGATCGTTCTCGCGACTTACAGAAACCGATCGAGTTTCCGGTTAGATTTATCGAGAAACCGTTGGTTAGTACGGAACAATTTAGCTTTCCCGTTCCCATTATAAAGAAAACGGTGATTGTTGCCGATCGATCTTTCAATAGTTTGTCTCTCGGCCGCGCTTATTTAGGAGAGAACACCCTATTAGCGGTGAAAGTAGACCCGGAAAATCCGAACCGTCAAATTAGTTTTTTTCGGGGCGATCGACAACTCCTCTCCACGATCGTCGGTCGCGATAGCGAGACCCCCCGGAGCGATCGCTTTCATCTCAGGGGAAAATTTTACCTATTTTAAAACGGAACCCTTTCGAGTCCCG
>NZ_JBAFSM010000040.1:0-49977 GCF_036688125.1 Pannus brasiliensis CCIBt3594
CAGGAGTCAGGAGTCAGGAGTCAGGAGTCAGGAGTCAGGAGTCAGGAGGCAGGAGGCAGGAGAATAAGCAATATTGATTATCTCCCTCATCTCCCTCACCTCCCTCATCTCCCTCACCTCCCTCATCTCCCTCACCTTCCCCATCTCCCTCACCTTCCCCATCTCCCCATCCCCCCCATCTCCCGAAAAGGGGTGTAAGCTACAATACCGATCGATCCTTTCGAGATTCGCCCGTGTTCTACGCTATTGACTTCGGAACCAGTAACACCGTCATTACCCGTTGGAACGCCGCCACGGATTCCGCGGAAACCGTCCGATTACCGGGATTATCCGCTCAGATCGCCGATAATCCCCCCCTGATCCCCAGTTTACTCTACGTGAAATCCGCCCGTTCCCCGGAGGTGTTCGCCGGTCAGGAGGTGCGGGATCATGGGCTGGATATCGATCGAGATCCCCGATTTTTCCGTCGCTTCAAACGGGGTATCGGGGCGAAAATTCAGGGCTTTCTACCGGAATTGGACGAGAAGACGGTGAGATTCGAGGACGCGGGGCAATGGTTCCTCGACACGGTGATCGATCGCCTGAAAACGGAAACCACCCCGCCGGAATCGATCGTTCTCACCGTTCCCGTGGATAGCTTTGAAACCTACCGCAACTGGTTAAGCGATGTCTGTCAGGGTTGGCGAGTCGAACAGATCCGCCTGATCGACGAACCGACCGCGGCGGCTCTAGGATACGGCGCGACGGGCGATAATCTGGTGTTAGTGGTCGATTTCGGGGGCGGCACGATCGATCTCTCCCTCGTCCGGCTCAATTTAGCGGACGCGGGCAAAAATCAGGGATTTATCCTCAAATGGGGCGAGAAATTACTCGGGAACAATAGCGCGCAGAAAACGAAACTAGCCCGCGTTCTCGCCAAAGCCGGGACGAATCTCGGCGGTTCGGACATCGACGATTGGATTGTCGAGCATTTCGTTCGTACCGCGGGATTGGCGAAAACGTCCCTCACCACCCGTCTCGCGGAGAGATTGAAAATCCAGCTATCCTCGCGCGTTGCCGCGGAGGAAGTGTATTTTAACGATGAAACCTTCGAGAGTTACGAGTTAGCGTTAAACCGGCAACAGCTAGAGGAAATTTTACGGGAACGGGACTTTTTCCAACAACTCGATAGTTTGATGACGCGGGTTCTCCAACAGGGCAGACGCAACGGCATCGAGATCGACGACATCGACGCGGTGTTATTAGTCGGGGGAACCGTACAGATTCCCGCGGTGAGGGATTGGGTGAAAGGCTATTTCGACGAGAGTAAAATCCGGCAGGATCGACCGTTTGAAGCGATCGCCCTCGGCGCGTTACAATTAGCCCGCGGATACGAGGTCAAGGATTTTCTCTATCACGGTTACGGCATTCGCTACTGGAATAAACGCAAAAACGCCCACGGTTGGCATCCGATTATTAAATCCGGCCAGCCCTACCCGATGACGGAACCGGTAGAGTTAGTGTTAGGCGCTTCGGTGGAAAATCAACCGAGTATCGAGTTAGTGATCGGGGAATTGGGCGCGGAAAGTGGTGGATTAGAGGTGTATTTTGACGGGGATAGATTGATCACCCGATCGATCGCCGACGCGGACGAAAGTGTTCGCCCGTTAAACGATCGCGATGGCGCTCGATCGATCGCGAAACTCGATCCGCCGGGATTTCCAGGGAGCGATCGGATCAAGGTACAGTTCTGGGTCGATGAACAGCGTTTCCTCCGCATCAACGTCGAGGATTTATTGAATAACGAATCCTTACTCAACAATCAAATCGTCACCAAATTAAGCTAAACAATGAAAATCGTGAACTCTCGCAACGTTACGATGGAAGATGTGCATTTTTTGTTTAAATACAAAAGAGAAAGAAAAAGTGACTTTACGAATTTTTTATCTCTAGAGCCTTTATCCGAGTTTGAAGAGAAAGAGATCGAACAAATTCGAGAGGATTTTGAAAGTTATCTGGCGGAAGGATCGGTATCGGAAGGACAGATTAAATTTCTGGAAGTCGCGCCCTTACTACGATTGTCCGGTTTTTACCAACCCCCGATCAAGCTCACCCTAGAAGAAAATATTTTCGAGATCACCCTCAAGGACGAAGACACGACGATCTGGGGTAGGATCGATGTTCTCGCGGTGAATAAAACCGCGACCTCCCATGAAATTACCCCGTTATGGTTGTTAATTGTCGAGGCGAAAAATAGCGAGATCTCTCCCTCCGCGGGACTTGCGCAGTTACTCACTTACGCCTTTAAAAGTTTACAGGGTCAATCGTCGGTGTGGGGATTGTTAACGAACGGGGAATACTATCAATTTATTCACGTTCGATCGGGGGAATTTCCCGTCTATCATATTCTGCCCAGTTTGAATTTTTTGGAGATAGAACCCTCTCGAAAAGTCCTGCAAGTTCTGAAAGCGATTCTTCGCTCTCTATTTTAATCATGTTGAAAGAAAAAACTTCTCTTCCCCTGTTTCGCTATTTCGCGCTCACCGGTCAGATCGGGATCGGGATCGTCTCGATCGCTCTAATCTTCGGCGTTTGGAAAACGCTCGATCGGGTGGCCTCTTTTTTCGCGCCCGCGGTTCCGAAAGTCGAGGTTTCTAGTATCATCGTCGATCGCGTCCGCGCTCTGAGTGAATTAACCACCGCGTCCTTCGTCATGGAAGCGATCGTTCCCACCTCGAAAGCACAGAAAGTCGGTAATTTCGTCCTCGCCGAAACCAAGTTACTCTATATCGCCAACGGGGAAGTGAAAGCGGGAATTAACCTCGAAAAAATTACCCCCGACTCGGTAACGGTGGAGGGCGATCGAATCCGAATTCAACTGCCACCCCCCGAAATTCTCGATAGTAAAATCGATGTCACGAGATCGCGGGTTTACGATTATAACCGCGGTTTTCTCGGCCTCGGCCCGGATGTCGCCCCCGAATTACAAACCCTCGCCCAGAAAGAAACCCTCGCTAAAATTCTCACCACCGCTTGCGAGAGGGGAATCCTCCAAGAAGCCAACGAGAAAGCCAAACTTTCCCTAACCCGGATTTTCCAAACTTCCGGCTATCAACAAGTCGAGGTGATCGTCAGCGAACCCGAAAAATGTTCGCCCTCGTGAATGCTCTTTTTCTAGCGTCGGTGAGAGATCGATCGATAAGGGAACGGTGGCCTATCAAGCGTCTGGAGAGGTTAGGGAAAATCTTCATCCAAACGTTGATAGATGCTGGCAAATCGGGAGAGTTCGCTATTATAACGCGATCAGTAATTTATCTTCCGCGGTGTTTTTTAACACTTTTAACTGGTGCGATCGCATTTTATCGAGCCAGCTATAGTTTTGGTTCCGACACTGATACACGATGTCAATGTCACCACTTTCTGACTTAACTTGTGCCAAGTATTGTTCTAGTTCGCTAATCTTCATACATAATCTCGCTGAGGCTCTAGGATGTTATCCTCATTATTATTTCGGAGGATAAGGATCGCCATAGGCAACTACTTAAATTATATCTCGTAAGAATTCTGACAAAAGGTTCTTTAATAACAAAACACTCGATCGAACCGACGGAATCGATCGAGAAGATAGGTAAAAATACGGGAACGAGAAGGAACCTCGAATCGGTTTCCGATTCTTTTCAGTAATCACACGAATCTTAACGGGAACCGATCGACGATCGGGATAGCAATTATTTCTTCGGCTGACTCGGCGCGACTTTACCCGCTTCGGCGATCGCTTGGTTCAGTTTGGTTAATTCCTCTTTAAACTTCGGTTCTTGAGGATAATCTTTCACTAACTTTTCGAGGATCTGTTTCGCTCCGGGTATATCGTTCGTCTGTAGTCGCGCCCCGTAGAGAAGCAAACTCACCTGTATTTCGTTCGGGAACTGCCCGTGTAGTTTTTCGAGGGGTTCGCGCGCTCCCGCGTAGTCCTTTAACTCTAGTCGAGCTTGGGCTAAACCCTGTAGAGCGGTAGGATTGTTCGGCTCGCGCTGTAGGATTTTCTCGTAAGCCGCCGCGGCCTGTCGTAGTTTTTCGGGATCGATCGCCGGTCGCTGTCCCGGTTGTCCGTTCCCGGCGACATTTTGCGAGTTCGGCCTGAAAAATCCCAGCGTGGGAATCACCATCAGCGCGAAGAGAACCAATCCGGAGGAGAGGACTAAAAATTTTTGGAGCGATCGATTATCTTTTTTCGGCATACTGCTACTGAGGCAAAATTAACGAATACTCGCCGGTCTCCCGTGGAATAACTCCCCCCAGATCCCGTGCGCCCAGATTCCCAAGACAAAACTTCCCAAACACAGAAAAGTAAGCGTGAAGAAAATCTGTAATCTATTGTAACCCGCCTCCTGAAGTTCCAGCCGACCGAGAATCGCCGCCGCGATCAAAACGAGAACCCGCGCGAAATCCCCCCACCACCGGAGCATAAACACTACCGCTAACGACCACCCCAAAATCGCCACGATCGCCCCGACATCGGTTTTAAACCAACCGCTTAACAACAGTGCCAACTGTTCGGTAAAGAAAGTTAGCCCGAGGGCGATCGTGGTAATCAGAACGGCCGCGAGAACATAAATGCCCAGATCTAACTGTTCGAGGATCAGGGTAATTTCTAAGTCATCTCCCCGTTGCAATAGCCACCGACTCCAGATATCGGTTTCCTGGGCGATATACCACCCGAAGATCGCGTAAATACAGGGAAGCAGGATCACTAACAGGACATAACGCCAGAGCATGGAGATGGGAGATGGGAGATGGGGGATGGGGAGCTCGGGGGAAGGTGAGGGAGATGGGGGAGTTTTGTGGGAAAAAGGCGAAGGGGAAAAGGGAAAAGACTACTTTTAAGCCCTTCACCTTTACCCTTTACCCTACACCCTAAACCCTTCCCTTCTGCCTCCCGCCTCCCCCAACAACAAAGCCCGAACCCTGATAGAGGATTGTAACACCCCTTTTCAGACTTCAGGCCGGATAAAGATGTCGATCGAGCGGGATCAGGAGAGGGATTGAATGATGTAGTCAAAATAGGGGGCGGCTTCCGCGGCATCTTCCTTATTTAAGAGACCCAGCGCCGCGTCTTTGAGACAGCGGATCGCCTCGACCATGCCGGTCACGGGAACGTTGAGAGAGTTATACATCTCTTTAACGCCGATCAGTCCGGTTTGTTCGATCGGGCCCTTGTCCCCCGCGAGTACCCCGTAGGTGACTAGACGCAGATACCAGCTATAGTCGCGAAGACATTGGTTATACTGCTTTTGACCGTAAGCGTTGCCCCCCGGCGCTCTATAGTCGGGACGCTTCTTAAACAATTGTTTTTGAGCTTGATCGACGATTTTTTTCTCGTTTTCCGCGAGAGCCTCGGCGATCCGGATTCGGCGCTCGCCGGTTTGTAAGAAGGCTTGGATACCCTTGAGTTCTCCACTGCTGGGATATCGGAGTTCGTCGTCGGCTTTGAGGATGACTTGGCTAACTACGCTCATAATATCTAAAGTATGTTCTGATAACATTCTGTAGTTTATCGCGTGTCGGGGTCGGGAAGTATAGCGCGCCCCGTCCCGTAACACTCGGTAAAATTTCCTATCGTTTTGTAACCGCGATCGGGAAGGGAAATATGACAGGATGAAGGAGATCGGCGGCGGGAAGCGATCGAACCGGGTCGGTTATCGCGCTCTTCACCCCGTCGCTCACTGTCGTATCGATCTCGATCGAGGGAAAGAAATTATGGAAATTTTGGGAACCGTGTTAATTTTCGCCGGTATACTCGGTTTGAGCGGTTTCAAGGTCGATCGCGAGTACGAACGCGGCGTGATCTTCCGGCTAGGGCGCTACAGTTCCACGAAAGGGCCGGGTTTGTACTGGATCGTACCGCTCGTCGATCAGAAATCGAAACTCGATATCCGCACGAAAACCGTCGATATCGCCCCCCAAGAAACCGTAACCGCCGATAGTGTCACCATTAAAGTCAACGCCGTCCTCTACTACCGCATTATCGACCCCGGCAAGGCGATCAATAAGGTCGAATCCTATCAGGTCGCGGTGTACCAAGCGGCCATGACCACCCTCCGCAACGTGGTCGGTCAGAACAATCTCGATGATGTCCTCCAACAGCGCGATAAAATCAATCACTCCGTCCAGCAAATCGTGGACGAGATCACCGAACCCTGGGGTATCGACATCGAGCGCGTCGAGATCAAAGACGTGGAGATTCCCATCGGGATGCAAAGGGCGATGGCCAAGGAAGCCGAAGCGTTACGGGAAAAACGCGCCCGCTTAATCAAGGCCAGCGCGGAACAGGAAGCCTCCCTGAAACTCTCGGAAGCGTCGAAATTGATCGTGGCAAATCCCGCCGCGTTAGAATTGCGCCGGTTACAGATGATCACGGAAATCGGCGCGGAAAACAACACCACCACGATCGTCATGTTACCGTCCGACCTGATCACCCTCGCGAAAGAATGGTCGGAAAAACCGGCGCAAACTAGCGTTAATACCAACCCCAACGGCAATGCTTCGGGAGTCGGTAATTAGAAGGTGAGGGAGTGGGGAAATGGGGAGATGGGAAGATGGAATTACAGTATTATTTCCTCCTGCCTCCTGCCTCCTGCCTCCTGCCTCCTGCCTCCTGACTCCTGCCTCCTGCCTCCTGCCTCCTGCCTCCTGAAAATGTTAAGTTAAATTTCGATCGAACCTCCTTTGATGACCCGCTAGTAATATAATCACTGAGTTATCAATCCATCGATCGAGCATTCAACGCACAAGCCATGACCGCATTCACCACCAACCCACCGAGTACCGCCCCGCTCCCTCCCGAAGATAGCCGCGCCCGTGTCAGTCACTTCATGAAATCTATTCAGGACGAGATCTGTCAGGGATTAGAACAGGTCGATGGCGGCGCGACCTTCCGGGAAGATAGCTGGGAACGCCCCGAGGGAGGGGGCGGCCGCTCTCGCGTGTTGAGAGAGGGCAACGTTTTCGAGCAAGGGGGGGTGAATTTCTCCGAGGTTTGGGGGAAACAGTTACCGCCCACCATTCTCAAACAGCGCCCGGAAGCGGAGGGTCATGAATTCTACGCGACGGGAACCTCGATGGTTCTCCACCCCCGCAATCCCTACATTCCCACCGTTCACCTGAATTATCGTTACTTTGAAGCCGGCCCGGTCTGGTGGTTCGGCGGTGGCGCGGATTTAACGCCCTACTACGCTTTCGAGGAAGACGCGAGCCATTTTCACCGCACCTTAAAACAAGCTTGCGATAACCATCACCCGGAATATTACTCCGTTTTTAAACGCTGGTGCGACGAGTATTTCTATCTCAATCACCGTCAGGAAGCCCGCGGGATCGGCGGTATTTTCTTCGATTATCAGGACGGTCTAGATCCCCTCTACCGCGGCCCGTTCGCGGAGAGCGAGGCGGCGATCTATTCGGAAAAACTGCCCGTGCAGAAAACCCGCGATTGGGAACAGTTATTCGCGTTTATTAATGACTGCGGCCGCGCGTTCCTACCCGCTTACGTTCCCATCGTCGAGAAGCGTCGGAACACCGAGTACGGGGACAGAGAACGGCAATTCCAACTCTATCGCCGGGGTCGTTACGTGGAGTTTAATTTAGTGTACGATCGGGGGACGATTTTCGGTCTCCAAACGAACGGACGCACCGAATCGATCCTGATGTCTTTACCCCCTCTCGTGCGCTGGGAATACTGTTACCAACCGGAACCGAATACCCACGAGGCGAAACTGTACGATATTTTCCTCAAACCCCAAGATTGGGTGAACTGGCAAGCGTAATTTCTCGCGAACCCTAGAATTTTGGGATCTCCTCGATCGAATCGGGGAGATTTTTTCACGCGAAGAGATTGTCCGGAACTTCATCCAGAAATACGACCTTAGAGGGATTGACGGTTAGAACCCGCGGGAAAAGCGAGGCGATCGCTAGGGGAAATAGCGAGAATTCTGCCATTATCTAGTTTATCGGGGTGAATTCAATTCTATCGCCCCGTTCTCGCTACTTTTCCGGCTATCCAAGGATAAAAATGGCTAAAGTCGAGCTAAGATACGATCATCCAACTCGACGCTCGTTGTCATCTTCGATACAGTACGGGCGATCGGGATCTTAGACCTTGCCTTCTGCCCTTCTTTCGGACTAGCAAAATAAACATGAGGCAGTATTCTCTACTGACATTGGCTTCCTATCTCGTCGGCCCGCCGCAGATCATCCTCTGTCATCTCGGTTCGTTACTCGTGCTAACTACGGGTTTATCGTGGGGATCTGTAATTTGGATCGTGTTTTTATACGAGATCCGGATGCTGGCCACCACCGGCATCTATCATCGCCTACTGACCCACAAATCCTATCAGGCTCCCGCTCCGGTGCTTTGGGCCGGCTGTTTCGTGGCGGCGGCGGCCGGGCAGATGGGGCCGAGTTGGTGGAAAGCGCACCATCTGAAGCATCATCATTATGCCGACGAAGATCTCGATCTCCATTCCCCCCGCGCCCCGTTTTCCGGAATCGGTGGATTCCTTTGGTCTCAGGCGGGATGGCTAGTATCCCCGCGGTCTATTCCCCAGAAGTTACCGATCGATGTGGAAAACGATCCGGTGTTAAAGGCGATCGATCGCTTACACTTTATTCCCTTAATCCTACTGGGAGTCCTTTCCTACTACATGGGCGATATCGAATATCTCGGCGCTTTTTTTCTCAGCACGACCCTACTTTTCCACGGGGTACAAACCGTCAACTCCTTGAGCCATCTCGTGGGAGAACAACCGTTCATCACCGGCGATTACAGCCGCAATAATGGGTTCGTGGCGTTCCTCGCCCTAGGGGAAGGTTGGCATAATCTCCATCACGCTTTTCCCCACTCCAGTCGGCAGGGAATCACCATTCGCGATGGCCGGGTGGTTTATCTCCCCGATCCCACGTTTAGGTTTCTAAAAATGCTGGAATTCTTCCGGTTAGCCTCGAAGTTAAGAGTGCCGACGGAAGCGAATTTGTTGGCGCTCGCCAGGAATCTCGATACGGGGGCGGAATTGTCGGAGAAGATCCCGGAAATTCAGGAAATCTCCGGATAACGGGCAAACAACGCCCCGCTTTTCGCGAATTCTAGAATCCCCTCGGTTCGATCGGGGGGATTTTTTCGGAGGCTATTCTAAACTTTCGCTAGAATGAGTAGAGTATCGGGTGGGGTAGGCGGAACTTTTAATCTCGCGAATCCTTAGCCAGCGCGCCGGTCTAAATGGCGGAAACAAATTTTCTGAATGGCGAATCTCTACCACTCCCGAATCCCTCGCTTTCCGATCCCGAAGCGGATTTAGAAGAACCGATCGCTATCAGCGATCGCCTTTCAAAGAACGAGTAAGGATGCGAGGCTCACACTCCTACTATTTAAGAGAGATCTAGCTGACGGATGACCGCTTTTTCCCGAAAATTAATAAATGTTGTTGCGGGAGAGATTCGATCGATTCCTGTAGATTTAACCCCACGGCGGCCATCTCTTTTTCGACCTGTTTCCGGGTCATTTTATGGAGTGCTTTAATCGGTACGAGAGGATTTTCCCGACGATACTCGACTAGGGCGACTCTACCATCGGGTTTTAACGCTTTGACGAGGTTTTCCATCATCTCGCGCGGGTAGGCGAATTCGTGATAGGCATCGACCATTAGAGCGAGATCGATCGATCCGTCCGGTAGATCCGGATCGGTTTCCGTCCCGAGAATGGTTTTCACGTTGGGGATTTTATTCTCGGTTTTTAAGAACTCGATCGCTTCCAACATTTCCGGCTGGATATCCACCGCGAACACCCGGGAAACTAAAGAAGCCATCCGAAAGCTAAAATAACCCGTTCCCGCGCCGATATCGGCCACCGTATCGCCCGATTTTAGCCCTAACGCGGTGATAACATCATTCGGTTTTTCCGTCACCTCGCGACTCGAACGTTCTAACCACAACATCTCTTGGTGTCCCATCACTTTGGCGATCTCCCGTCCCCGATAGAATTTGCCGATCCCGTCGCGGCTATGGATCGATCGAGTCTCGTAAGATTCCCCCCGCGCCACGGCGGGAGAATCGTAGGTAAAATTCAACGCGCCAAAGAAGCAGAGGACAAGAATCAGGAGAGCGGCTATCAATAATAATCGTTTCAACATTTATATTATAGAATTTTTTTTAGTTGTGAATTTTTTTTAAAAGAATAATATATACTCTTTTGAGAACCATAAGTAAGGCTAACACAAAAACGAACAAGAGATAATAGGATAATCCAGAAAATAAAACTAAATAAATAGAATATTTAAATTTTAAAACAAAACACAATAAAAGCAATATAATTAAAATAATAGAAACCAAAATACAGAAAGATATGTTAACATAAAGCTCCTTCAAGCATTTTTTGATAGAATCGTCATTATTTGGTTTTTCATAAATATCAAATACTAGTAATAGCGAGTTAAGTAAAAAACCCGCAAAAATAGACAGAGAAGTCACTAATACATTTGATATTTGTTCGGTCAACAATATATCAAACATGATTAGAAAATATAAAGGTATTAGAGGAATAATGAAAAACAAGATGAAATCAGGTAAAAAAATTTCATTGTTTTGATTTCGAGCATTGTTTAGTGTTTTAAAATGCTCTTTAATTATCTGAAGCAAGTTGATTTTGTTGAACATAATTTTGTGTTTGTAGAATGGTTTGATTTACCATAGCATTCAAAAAATTAAATTGATTGATAGATCAACTCTAGAATCCTTGCTTCGTATCTAATGAAAACATTATATAAAGATTCAAAAGATGGATGTCCACCCTGTTCGATAATGACTTCATCGGTAATATCGATCGAACTATTAATTCTAAATAAATTGTTTAAGTCAATAGTTTTTTGCCTTCCTCCTATTTCGACCTCGATTTTTAAATCATCGTATTCCTCTTCCTCAAGAGCGAATAACTCTCTAACTTCGGGAGGTCTTCCCATATAAGGAATTTCATGTATTAAACAACGGAGTTTCTCGCTTATTGGCAAATTTTTTCCCTTTAATATAATTTCTTTTTCCAGATATATTTCTTGATGTCCATTATCAAGAGTATTGTCAAATATATCCGTACTAACATTATACCGAATAAAACGCATAGTCTTGACTATTCCTCGCTCAAAAATCTGTTCAATAACATTTCGCATTATAAACTGCTTACAATGGAGAGTAAGCTTTTGTTCGGCAACATACTTTTTGAAAAAACCAATTAAATTGTCTTTAACGCCATAATTTCCTACTTTTTCTATCAAAAATATTACTTCGTTCGCACCTTTTCTGAAAGATAGCATAAAAAAGAAAGGCATTATTTCCGCATCTTCTGGTCGTCTACGATAAACTGATCGTTGTGTCGTGATATCAATCATTTCGCTAGTTGTCCCATAAGATCCACTTTGAACTAGACCATATATTCTCCTATTCTTTTCATCTACCTGTAGTTGAGTCACTTGCATACTACTTTGCCGCTCTTCATCTAGATAACCATTGTTCGACAAAGAACTTAAAAAATCTTGACAAATCTTAAAAAAGTCTTGTCCTTTTGGAAGCTTGTCCAATACCAAATAATTACGCTCACCATGATTCATTTTTTCTCCCCGAACAGTCAATTGGAGAGTGTGGCTACATAGCAAATACCGCACGGCAACCCTCGAAAGATATAAATTAACCTCCCTTTACTCTAACATCCTACCTTACGGTTGAGGTATAATAGAGTATTATAGTTTATTTGTACTGATCAGGTAAGATTCTATAATATTACTTAAAGTAACCTCCAAGAGCTTGCCTCTTAGCCTTAATGTCTATTCATCGCGTTCGTATTGCTCGTGATAAAGCCGATTTCGTTCGATCGCTCGTCAATTTTAACGAGGGAGAGGGGCCGTTTCAAACCTACGCGGATGTGATGGCTTTCGCGGCCGCTTTCGGGGCGAAATATAACGAACGCGTTCCCATCGAGTTCGTCGCGAAGGAACCCACCCCGATCAATGTCGAGATCTTTATCTCCCGCGGTTACGATACTCTAATTAAACTTCTCGCGGTGAACGCGACCGACGATCCGAAAATTCTTTCCCCGTTTTCCGCGGACGCGGAAGCCAGACGGGTGGAGATTTTCGAGGAATACGCGAACGGGGGACTGGAAAAGCTCGATCGAGAACTCCGGGGCGCGGTAGACTACACGGAACGGCTTCTACTGGTATTGAGTCAGGAACGTTTTCAGGAAATTAAACCCACGGGCGAGTTCGATTTAGGAAGATTTTTGTAGGGTTGGGGTTTCAGCACCCGGTATCGGCGATAAAAAAAACAAATTCCCCGCGATCGGCAGGGAATCGTTCGTTATTACGGGAAAAAACTAATCTAAAAAGCCCATCAAAGCTTCGGGATCGTCGATCTCGTTGGAGGCTACGGGACGGTTGCCCATCACCGCGTAGGTTTCGCTAATTTTTAAATGGCTGAGGGCGATCGGGCGATTGCCGGAGATAGCCAGAGTCCCACTGACTTCCATGCCGCTAGAAGTAACGGGACGCGAACCACCGACGGAAGAATAGGTACTAACGACGTGGAGATGGCTGGCCTCGATCGGGCGGCCGCCGGGTAACATCTCATCTTCCTTTAAGTGTAGATGGCTCGTGCCGACCGGGCGATTTTCCGGTAAGCGATCTTCCGGTTGGTACAGCTTGATCCCTTTCGATTCCTTTTCTTCTTTGCCTTTCACCGACAGGGCGAGGGATTCTTTCTCTTTTTTCGCCGCGTTCGCTTTCGGGGCGCGGGTTCCAGCTTTGTCCGCTTCGGTAGCTGGCGTTCCGTTCGCTTCTAAATTTTCCACCGTCATGATCTCAATCTCCTTTATCCGTTAGTACCTGGGGGAAAACGATACAATTTAAGTTCGGGGTGATCTCGAAGGATTTTAATAATGATTTAAAGTCCTCTCTATTATAAAGATACATCCTTCCCTATCAAAACCCTATAAGCGTTTGTAATCTCATCGATAATTTATTTTTCCCGCCCTGACAAGTCTTATCACACGATGAATCCGTTTCACCTGCAAGCACCGTTTCAACCCACCGGGGATCAACCCCGCGCCATCGATCGACTGGTTCGCTCCCTCGGGCGAGACCATCGCTTTCAAACCCTTCTCGGGGCGACGGGGACGGGAAAAACTTTTACGATCGCGGCGGTGATCGAGAAAATCGGCAAACCCACCCTCGTCCTCGCCCATAATAAAACGCTCGCGGCGCAATTGTGTAATGAACTGCGACAGTTTTTCCCGAATAACGCTGTCGAATACTTTATCAGTTATTACGACTATTATCAACCGGAAGCGTATATTCCCGTTAGCGATACCTATATCGAGAAAACCGCGTCGATCAACGACGAGATCGATATGTTACGCCACTCGGCCACTCGATCGCTATTCGAGAGAAAGGACGTGATCGTTGTCGCCTCGATTAGCTGTATCTACGGGTTGGGGATACCGTCGGAGTATCTGAAAGCGGCGATCTCGATCGGGGTGGGTAAGGAGTACGATCAACGGAAATTACTCCGGGATCTCGTTTCCGTCCAATACACCCGCAACGATATCGAACTCAGTCGGGGTCGCTTCCGCCTCAAGGGAGATATTCTAGAGATCGTTCCCGCCTACGAGGATCGGGTGATCAAAATCGACTTTTTCGGCGACGAGATCGACAGTATCCGTCTTCTCGATCCCCTCACCGGCGAGATTATCCAGAGTTTGAACAAAATCAACATCTATCCCGCGCGTCACTTCGTCACCCCGGAGGAACGTTTACAACAGGCTTGTCTGGATATTAAAGATGAACTGGAACAACGGGTACTAGAGTTAGAAAAAGCGGGAAAACTCCTCGAAGCGCAGAGAATTTCCCAGCGTACCCGTTACGATCTGGAAATGTTACAGGAGGTGGGTTACTGTAACGGGGTGGAAAATTATTCCCGTCATCTCGCGGGGAGAAACGCGGGGCAACCTCCCGAATGTCTGATCGATTATTTTCCCGACGATTGGCTATTGGTGGTCGATGAATCTCACGTTACGGTTCCCCAGATCCGGGGGATGTATAATGGCGATCGATCCCGAAAAATGGTGCTGATCGATCACGGTTTCCGTCTCCCCAGCGCGGCCGATAACCGTCCTCTAAAATCGGAAGAATTCTGGGAGATGGTGAAACGGTGTATTTTCGTTTCCGCGACCCCGGGGGATTGGGAGATCGAACAGTCCGAGGATCGGGTGATCGAGCAGATTATCCGACCGACGGGAGTGTTAGATCCCGAAATTTTCGTCCGTCCTACCGAGGGACAGGTGGACGATCTACTCGGGGAAATCAAGGATCGGGTTCGCTTGAAGGAGCGGGTTTTAATTACCACGCTGACGAAAAAAATGGCGGAGGATCTGACGGAGTATTTTCAAGAAAGGGGGATTAAAGTTCGGTATCTGCACTCGGAAATTCAATCGATCGAGCGGATCGAGATCATCCAAGATCTACGGGAAGGGAAGTTCGACGTATTGATCGGGGTGAATTTACTCCGGGAGGGTTTGGATCTGCCGGAAGTGTCTCTCGTGGTGATTTTAGACGCGGATAAAGAGGGGTTTTTACGCGCCGAACGCTCGCTGATTCAAACGATCGGACGCGCGGCGCGACACGTTCGCGGGCAGGCGATCCTCTACGCGGATAACCTGACCGATAGTATGATTAAAGCCATTGAAGAGACGGAAAGACGGCGGAAAATCCAGCGGGAATATAACGAAAAACACGGGATCACCCCGAGACCGATCGCTTCTCGATCGGGCAATTCCATTCTCGCGTTCCTCGACATTTCCCGTCGCTTGAATTCCCAGCAGTTAGAAGCGGTAACGGAGAATGTTTCCGAGATCCCGTTAGAACAAGTACCGGTCTTGATCCAACAACTCGAAGAACAGATGAAGGAAGCGGCTAAAAATCTCCAATTCGAGGAAGCCGCCAAATATCGCGATCGGATTAAACACCTACGGGATAAGTTATTGGGGATTTAAAGAATTTCTCTCGATCGAGAATTAGCCGGGGAGATGGAAACGCGCCGTTCGCGGTTTGCCAAGAGGAAATTCCAACGGTAGAACATCGCCTCCCCGTCCCCTAAACGCGGAACTGCTCGACCTCTTCGGTGTAGCGCATCGGCAGAACGTATTCCAGATTCTCGTGAGGGCGGGCGATAATGTGAGTGGAGAGGACTTGTCCGCCGTTCACTCGCTTAACCGTTTCCACTCCCGCCGCGACGGAAGCTTGTACCTCGGAAACATTACCCCGGATGATTACCGTCACGCGACCGCTACCGATTTTTTCATAACCGACGAGGACGACACGGGCGGCTTTCACCATCGCGTCCGCCGCTTCGACGACAGCGGGAAAGCCCAGGGTTTCGATCATTCCAATGGCGATTGACATAGTAAAATTCCCTCAGAATGAATAACTGTCGTGATAGTTAGGCGGCGAGAGTGAGCGTCGCGTCCGGACGGAAACGAACTACACGCGAGGCCGTGTGGCGATAGTGATCGCCGATAAAAACCGATAGAGTAATGTTAGTCTGGCCGGAATCGAGAATATCCCGTACCGTACAGACTTGCATTTTGGTATTGAAGTAGATAAGGACGCGATCGCCAACTCGAATATCTAAAGCTTGAACTTTCAAGGGCAACTCGATCCCGAGCGGGAGTACATCTGGATAGTTATCTGTAAAACTTCTGCCGAGATCTACAAGAGATTCAATCACCGCATTCGTTCCGATGTCATCAACAGTAGCATACTATTCTCCGAAAAACGCTCGAAGCGGGTAGCTACCTCGATCATCAATAACGGAACTTCCGCTTACGCTGTTTGTGTACCGCGAGGGCTTTGCGTTTGCGCTTCTCGATCGGTGTTTCAAAATGGCGGTGTTTTTTCAAGTCTACAAAAATACCCGCTTTAGAAACCTCGCGCTTGAACCGACGTAAAACCGAATCGATTCTCTCGCTTTCGCCGGGAATCACCTGAGTCATTTCAACCCCTCCTAACTCGATGGATAAAAAACAAAGCCTCGCGAGGCGAATCTCTCGTTTATCTCGCGGGACTTTCCGAAATTATGTCGAGAAAAAAAAACTCTCTCTCGGTTTAATAACGACGGGAAAAACCCGAAGGGCCTCTCTCCTCGCGGGGTCTGGCTTTATTTACCTTCAGCTGACGACCCATCCATTCCGCGCCGTCTAACGCTTCGATAGCGGCGTTTTCTTCGGTTTCCGTTCCCATCTCGACGAACGCGAACCCGCGGGGACGGCCCGTTTCCCGATCGGTCGGAACTTGAACTCGCTTAACCGCTCCGTATTCTTTGAATACTTCCGTTAAATCTTCTTGCGTAACCTCATAGGAAAGATTACCTACGTAAATCGACATGGATGATCTCCAAAATTTTTAAGGATGTGGAGAGGTAAATTTCGGAGTGAAGTCTGTCAATGGAAAAACGCGAAAACCCGTTAATACTAAAAACAAGTGCTACTACCGATCTTTAATTCTCTGCCGTTATTCTAGCACCCTTTCGGCCCGATCGGGCCGGCGATCGAGTTCGGAATTGCATCTATAAATGGGCTAATGGGCGGATTTCGAGGTGTTTTCTCGGTAAAGTAACCATAATCTCGCATTTTTTTTCGATCGGGTGGTGGGGTGGGGGAGGATGACCGCCGGATGAATAATCGGTGAGGTTTTGCCGGATTCGGGATACGATGCCCGTTTTCGTCGATCGCGAACCGAGATCCCCGGAACCGTCGGCGAGAACGCCAAAAACTTGTGACATTCGAGCGAGCGTTTTCGGCCCGCGTTTGGGGAACAATAAAAACGATCTCTAGTGTTTTTATCCCCCATGACGCAACTTCTCCCCCAATGTAGCGATCTCGCCGGTAACGTCAACCATCTCCTCGAACTCTTGCAGGGTGAGCCTTCCCTACGAAGTCAACAGGACACGGCGGCGATCGAGACCTCCCTGAAAAAGGCCATCTCTCCCAAGTTTGAAATTGTCTTCGCGGGGGCTTTCAGCGCGGGAAAATCGATGCTGATTAATGCCCTTCTCGAACGGGAACTCCTCTATAGTGCCGAGGGACACGCGACGGGGACGGAATGTTATATCGAGTACGCGGCACCGGACGCGGAAAGGGTGGTTCTCACCTTCCTCAGCGAGACGGAAATCCGGACGCTCGTGGAAACGATCTGCCAGCGATTGGATCTGTCGAAATCGATCGATATCGCCACTCCCGAACACGCGAACACTTTACACCAATACTGTCAGAAAATTATCGAAACCGAGGGGGGTGAGAGTAAATCCGATCGGGCTAAACAGGCGCGGGGATTGCAATTACTCATCGAGGGGTTCCAACAGAATCGCGATCGGATTCACCCGACGACTAACGCGACGTACTCGATGGAACAATTTAACTTCGCTAATCTAGCCGACGCGGCCGGGTTCGCGCGTCGCGGTAGTAATAGCGCCGTCCTCAAACGCATCGAGTACCAATGTCATCACCCCTTACTGAAAGATGGAAATGTTTTAGTAGATACTCCGGGAATCGACGCGCCGGTGAAAAAAGATGCCGAGTTAGCCTATCGGAAAATCGAGCATCCCGATACTTCCGCGGTCGTCTCGGTATTGAAAGCCGCTTCCGCGGGGGAACTGGCGATCGAAGAGACGGAATTACTGGAGAAAACGCGCTCGAACCCCGGTATTCGCGATCGGGTTTTTTACGTTTTCAACCGCATCGATGAAACTTGGTATAATCCCCAACTGGATCAACGGTTAAAACATCTGCTTCAAACGGATTTCCGAGGGATCGATCGAATCTATCCCACCAGCGGGTTATTAGGATTCTACGGCTCGCGGGTGAAAAAAGATACCGGCGGACTCGATCGCTTCGGTCTTGATTCGATTTTCGCCCAAAGTGTGAAAAGTCTGGGAGGGGAAGAAGAAACCCCGCAATTCGTGATCGAATTCAATAACTACTGCGCCAGTTCTAAAAAATTACTGCGAACTCCTTTTAAGGTTTCGATTCACGGCTATGAAACTCCCAACGAGAATTACGTCCGCGTTCTCAGCGAGTGGGGAACCCCGTTACTCGATCAACTGATTGCCGATAGCGGGATCGAGCAATTCCGGAACGCGATCTCCCGCTATCTCACCGAGGAAAAACGCCCGCAATTATTCGCGACGTTAGCCGATGATTTACAGCCTCTCTGTATTACCCTGAAAAATCACTTTCAAGGTCTTTATCGGGATTTAGAAAGTCAACCGCGGGAGATCGAGGCGATGATCGCGTGGGAGTTAACCCAACTCAATCAAGAGTTACAGGATGTGGGGGAAGCGTTTCAACATCATATCGCGGAGGAAGTCAATCAAACGCTCGTCAATCAAGATCCGATGTTCGACGCGGATTTTCAAAAAATGAAGGCGAGAATGGTCTCTCGTTTAGACGAGTTATTGAATACTTTTTCCGTCGTGAATGCCTACAGCCGCGCGACGAAAAGCCATCCCCGTAACGCGACCGCGCCGTTACTCGCGGTGTTGGTGGAGGCGTTATATTACCTTTCTAACGAGTTAGAGGATGTGTTAGTCGCGGAGTTGAGAGAGTTAGTAACTCGTTTCTGTCAACGTCTACTCGATCGAGTCCGTCAAGCGGAGTATTATCGCCAACTGTATCGCTTATTAGGCAACGATGGCGGTATCGAAAGTCTGATCGAACAGTTGGAGGAAAAGTTAACCGAATCGCTGATCGCGGAAGCGCGGACGGAATGCGATCGATATGTTCGGGAGAGTCCCCGTTTTTACGATGAAGGTACTTTCTCGATCTACCAATTCCGGCAAACTCTCCAGCAAACTTCTCAGGGTTACGACTGCGAGAGCATTATCCAAGCGGAACCCGCGATCCGTCAGTTACTCAAGCTAGATTTCGAGCCGAAAGTATCGACAACCATCCGTAAACATTTTCGCCAAACGATTAACAATAGCATTAAAACGCGATTGTTACCGATGGCGGAAAAACAAGCGGAAGCGATTCTCCAACAGTACGATAAAGCGCGCGCCTATCTAGAGCGAACTTTAGAACAGGAAGCGGCGGAAAAAATCGCGAGCAACGCTTACAAACAAGGCGATCTCCGCAAGAAAATCGCTCGCTACAATCAGGCGATCGAGGGGATTAATTCCTGTCTCACCGCGATGAATTTACAGAAACATCACTTGCCCTCGATCGGCGATGGCGAGTTAGTGATCTCGATCGATGAGTCTAGTAATACTCCCCGACTGGAAGATACTCTAGGGGATTCGATCGACTAATTTTTTCGGGTGGGCAGAAGCCCACCTATTCACCCGCTTTTCTAACTCTAGGAGTCAATCATGTCCGAACATTCTTACTTTTCCGATTTTGACGATAACGATGTAGTTTCTTTTTCAGAACTAAATTTGTACAAATCAAGACGGTTAAAATATGTGATGTCTGAGATGTGTAGATCACATATCGACTCGGTAATTACCGATTATTTGAATAAGTCAGAAATTCATGGTTTGCCACGATATCCAGGATGGATGGGGGACGGAGTACGGTGCGAGGCTTTAAAGCTGGGATCTCAAAAATGGCAAAAAGGAAAAATCAAGATTCGAGTGAGCGTGGAATTTTATCCCGATGAACCGGAGGTAATTGAAGAACCCCCATCTCCCCTAGACGATATCCGTCAAAGTATGATTTAATTTACGGGTGGGCATTGCCCACCTTATCAACATTAAAAAAACGCAAGGAGTAACCATCATGATTATTAAGGATTCCCAAGACACTCAAGGCTTGATCATCGAGGACGAAAATAGTGTCCTCATGTTTGAAGACGAACAAACTATTTTAGTTAAAAAATTCAAACAAAAACTTTTGAGTGACTTGACATATCATATTAACAAAAAAGCTTGCTATGGGCTAATCGAATCAAGCAGTGGAACCCGTCTAGGTCAAATCAATAATTTTGATTGGATTTTTTATCCTTCTGAAGGAAAAGAGTGTCAACTATTACTATTGGGTGATACAAGCTGGAGATCGGGTTACTTAAAAATATACGGAAAGTGCGTTTTTACCGATCTAAAAAACGAAGATTTTAATGATCCACAAAAAACTCGCCAAATTAATATTATTTTGGAATTTATATCTAAGGATGTGACAATTGATGAGCCGCAAGAACCCGAATCACCGCTTGATGACATTCGTAGAAGTATGATGTAATTTAGTCTAGAGATCAAATACAATACCTTACAAGGAGATCCGGCGATGAATATGTTCGATCGAGGCATACCGCTCAATGAAGATGACTGTATCGAATTCGAGAATGACACAACGATTAGACTTGGAAAACTAAAGTCGGCCTTAAAAGATTTGAATACAATTATTCAAGATCTTTTAGCGAAAAATGGAATTATAGTTTCCGAAAAAATATCTACAACATCTATGATTAGAAGGCGACGAGCAAGAAATATTCAAGAATCTAATTATACTCTTGATTTGATTGAAGAGGGCGTTCCTTGTGAAATTTTAAAGGCTAATTCTTCCGGATGGCAGAAAGGCAAACTAAAAATTCGAGTTAGCGTAGAATTTTATCCCGATGAACCAGAATCGATCGAACCCCCACCCTCCCCTCTAGACGATATCCGTCAAAGTATGAGTTAATTCCTCGGTAAATCATCGGGTGAGTCATGCCACCCGATTCCTTTCTAGAGGAAAAAATCAAAAAACCTCCCCTCTCTTTGAACCCATATCACGCTACCAAATCTTATCCATCCTTAACACGAAACCGGGCAAGTCTGGATCGCCGCTCACACTTTCCGGATCGTCCAAAATCTCCACATCTCGCCCTAAACGATAAACATAAACCCGACGATTCTGACAATCGATCAACCAACCCAATAAAACCCCATTGGCGATATATTCCCGCATTTTATCCTGTAGGGTAGCCAGTCGATCGCTCGCGGAACGTAACTCGATCACGAAATCAGGACAAACGGGAGCGAAAGAAGCTTTTTCCCCCTCCGTTAACGCGTTCCATCGCTCTAATTTAACCCAACTAGCATCGGGAGAACGGATCGCGCCATTCGGTAACGTAAAACCCGCGCTAGAATCGAAACCGATACCCGTACCGTCTCGTTCCGTCCAAATTCCCAGTTGTACCGCTAGATTAAAATTACGATTACCCGTATCCGAAAAAGCGGGGGGCATAATAATAACTTCTCCCGTACTGGCGCGTTCGATGCGAAGATCTCGATTCGCTTGACAGAATTCATAAAACTGTTCCATCGTCATCGTGACAGTCATCGGCAAATTAACCGTCAGAGGAGTTTCGTGGCTTTCGATGAGAAGTACAGTCATAGTTTTTTCGGTTACTTATAGAAACCGAACTTTCTCTTTTTTCTATGATTTCAGTATACGAAAGCGACATCCGCATCGGGACGGAAAAATTGATTCCCCTTACTTCGCCTTAATTAAATACCCACAGCGATGTTCGCCCCCGTTCATCCAGTGCGTCCGCTCGATCGTACAATCGGGAAGGACGATCGAGAACATTTCCAACTCGTGACCGCAGATACTCGGATAGGATTCCGCGATCTCGGAAATCGCGCAATGATGTTCGGCTAGGATATAACTTTTTTGAGTCTCCACCGGCAGTAATTCCGCCATATAACCCTCCTCTCGGCGGATTTCCATCAAATTTGTCAAACGCTCCTCTAAAAGCCCCGTACCGACGCGCCGGCGATACTCTCCCGCTTTCCGTTCCCACTGTTTCCGCAAAACTTCCCCGACTTGCTGTTCCCCCACCGTCTCTACCAGCGTATCGAGAAAGGACACGGCGAAATCATCGTAATTGTGAGGGAAACGCGCGCGGCCGGTACGACTGAGATGATAGAGGTGTTGCGGTCGTCCCATGCCGTTCTGTATCGATCGATACTCGATTAATCCCTCGTTTTCTAGGTCTTTTAAATGTTTTCTCGTCGCTTGCGGGCTAATATCTAAAGTTTCCGCCAGTTCTTGGGCGGTCGCTCGATCGTTCTTCAGCAGATATTCGAGAATATCGTCTTTGGTCGTGGTCGGTTGGGTGGTGGTCATAGTACCGGGAATCGGGAAGTCGCGAGGGACGGGGAGGGTGGGAACGTATCGACTAAGCGGAATCTGCCGGAGTCGGCAAAAAATTTCCGTGACTTTGACAACGGTTTTGTTGTTAATCTATTCTATAATAAACTTAAGCAACAAGAAAGTTGTTTAAGTGGCTCCCCGGCCGTCCTTGAGAACTACCCCAGCCTAGAGAGAACCAGAAATCGAATGAGCGCGACTACCGTTAAAAACCTTGTCAATCAGCCGTATAAATACGGGTTCGTCACGGATATCGAGTCGGAAACCATTCCCCGCGGACTCAACGAAGACATCATCCGCTTGATTTCCGCCAAAAAAGACGAACCGGAATTCATGCTAGAGTTTCGCCTCAAAGCCTACCGTCAATGGCAGAAGATGACCGAACCGACGTGGCCGCACGTCTCCTATCCGTCGATCGACTACCAGAACATTATCTACTACTCCGCGCCGAAACAGAAGAAAGAAAAATTGAATAGTCTGGAGGAAGTAGACCCCACCCTCATCGAAACCTTTGAAAAACTGGGAATTCCCCTCTCCGAACAGAAACGTCTATCCAACGTCGCGGTAGACGCGATTTTCGATAGCGTTTCCATCGCCACCACCTTTAAAGAAAAACTCGCCGAACACGGGGTAATCTTCTGTTCCATCTCCGAAGCGTTGAAAGAATATCCCGAACTGGTGCAAAAATATCTCGGTAGCGTCGTTCCCGTGGCCGATAACTATTTCGCCGCGTTGAACTCGGCCGTTTTTAGCGATGGTTCCTTCGTGTTTATCCCGAAAGGTGTCACCTGTCCGATGGAACTATCCACCTACTTCCGCATCAACAACGGCGACACGGGACAGTTTGAAAGAACCCTTATCGTCGCGGAAGAAGGCGCGTCGGTTAGCTATTTAGAAGGCTGTACCGCGCCGATGTACGATAGTAATCAATTACACGCCGCGGTGGTAGAATTGGTCGCCCTCGATAACGCGGAAATTAAATATTCCACCGTTCAGAACTGGTACGCCGGCGATGAAAACGGCAAAGGCGGAATTTATAATTTCGTCACCAAACGCGGCTTATGTAAGGGAGTGAATTCTAAAATCTCCTGGACGCAGGTAGAAACCGGTTCGGCGATTACCTGGAAGTATCCCAGTTGCGTGTTAGTGGGGGATAATTCCGTGGGAGAATTTTACTCGATCGCCCTAACCAATAACAAGCAACAGGCCGACACCGGGACGAAAATGATCCACATCGGGCGCAACACCCGCAGTACGATTATTTCTAAAGGTATCTCCGCGGGAAATTCCCAGAATAGTTATCGCGGTCTGGTGAAAATGGGGCCGAAAGCGACGGGGGCGAGAAATTACTCTCAATGTGATTCTATGCTCATCGGGGACAACGCCGAAGCGAACACATTCCCCTATATCCAAGTCGATAACAACACCGCCAAAGTCGAACACGAAGCATCCACCTCGAAAATCGGCGAAGACCAACTTTTCTACTTCGCCCAACGGGGAATCTCCGAAGAAAACGCCGTCTCCATGTTAGTCAGCGGTTTCTGTAAAGATGTTCTCAGCAAACTCCCGATGGAATTCGCCGCCGAAGCCGACAAACTCTTAAGCCTAAAACTAGAAGGAACCGTCGGCTAATCGTGAATCGTAGGGTGGATTAGCGAAGCGTAATCCACCAAAAATCATAATACCCAATCCACTATCAACAAAAAACATGAGCGAAATCATTCTATCGGTTCAAAACCTCACGGCTAATGTAGACGGAACCCCTATCCTCAAAGGCGTTAACTTAGAAATCAAAGCCGGGGAAGTCCACGCGATTATGGGTCGGAACGGTTCCGGGAAAAGTACCCTCTCGAAAATTATCGCCGGACATCCCGACTACGAAGTGACCGGGGGAGAGATTATCTATAAAGGCGAAAGCATCCTCGAAAAAGAACCCGATGAACGGGCGCTACTGGGTATCTTCCTCGCGTTCCAATATCCCCTAGAAATCCCCGGAGTTAGTAACCTCGATTTCCTGCGCGTCGCTTACAACGCGCGTCGTCAACATTTGGGACTAGAAGAGTTAGATAGTTTCGACTTCGAGGAATTGGTCGAGGAGAAACTAGCCGTCGTGCAGATGAACCCGAGTTTCTTGGGCAGAAGTTTAAACGAAGGCTTCTCCGGTGGCGAGAAAAAACGCAACGAGATTCTACAGATGGCGTTACTCGAACCCACGTTAGGCATTCTCGACGAAATCGATTCCGGTCTGGATATCGACGCGCTGAGAATCGTCGCCAACGGGGTCAATCAATTAGCCACTCCCGATAACGCTTTCCTACTTATCACCCACTACCAGCGCCTTCTTAACTATATCGAACCCGATATTATTCATGTTATGTACGACGGTCGTATCGTCATCAGTGGCGATAAAGAACTCGCGCTAGAGTTGGAAGAGAAAGGATACGAATTCTTAGACGAACAAGCGTTAGTAAATCGATAATTTAGCGAAGACCGGGCGGGGAAACCCCGCCCCTACGGGGAATCGACGAATAAATTAGAAAATAAGGACAATCGGAGAATGACATCAACGCTTATCGCAGAAAAATCCGGGGTGAGTTTACCATCCCTGTTAACAGTATGCCGGCAGACCGTACCGGTTCTCGATCGCCCGGAAATTCATTCCCTCCGCGAACGCGGAGAAACTATCGCGAATCGCTGGGGAATCCCCGGCAAAAAAGATGAGGAATGGCAGTTCACCGATATATCGGAACTGTTAGCGGTGAACTGGCAAAAGGCCGACAAAGGAAGTATCGACCCGAAAGTGTTGAACGCGTTCCTCCTCCCGGAAGCGAAACAGAGTCGTATCGTGTTCGTCAACGGTTTTTATTCCCCGGAATTGTCGGATATTTCCGCGTTGTCGGCCGGGGTCAGCGTCGGCAACCTCGCCGATACACAGATCGACTTAATTGTCAAGTATTTAGGGCGGGAAAAATCGGAAGAATTTTTTAGCGCGCTGAACGGGGCGGGATTCTCCGATGTGGCGGTTATTCACGTCGCCAAAAACGTGACCGAAACCGCGCCGATTCACCTATTGTACCTATCGATCGCCGACGGAACGCCGCGATTCTATCAACCGCGAACCCTGATTATCACCGAAACGGGAGCGAAAGTCAGTATTATCGAGAATTACGTCGCCCTGGCGACCCATTGCTCGGATATTCCGAATAATCAGCCCTATTTTACCAACGCCGTCACGGAAATCTATCTAGAGGCCAATTCCGAAGTACAGCACACGCGTTTACAACGGGAATCGGGGGACGCGTTCCATATCGGCCGGACCTCGATCGAACAATTCCGCGATAGCCGCTATACTCTTAACGAGATTACCCTCGGCGCGAAACTGTACCGCCATAACCTCGATGTCACCCAATCCGGCGAACAGACAGAAACCGCACTCAACGGTTTAACCATGATTGCCGGCGAACAAACCGCCGACACCCACAGCGCGATTTATCTGAACTTCCCCGGCGGAACCACCAACCAACTCCATAAATGTATCGTCGATGGGAAAGCCCACGCGATCTTTAACGGGAAAGTGTTCGTTCCCAAACCCGCCCAACTCACCAACGCGGCGCAGTTAAACCAAAATCTGTTACTTTCGCCGAAAGCGCGGGTAAATACCAAGCCAGAACTTCAGATTACCGCCGATAACGTCAAATGTTCCCACGGCGCGACCGTTAGCCAATTGGAAGCCGATGAGGTCTTCTATCTACAGAGTCGCGGTTTAACGGCACAGGACGCGCGGAATTTATTAATCGATGCTTTCGCCGCGGAAATTCTCGATAAAATACCAGTAGAATCCCTACAACAGCGCCTAGGGCAATGCGTGGCCTGCCGGAGTGGGGATTAATTTTTCGGGGAAGTCTCCTGTTTCTCGGTGGGTTAGCGAAGCGTAACCCACCCTACTCCTGTCTCCTGACTCCTAAAAACGATGACTATTCTGCAAGAAAAAACCCTCGGTAGAACGGTACGGTCTGATTTTCCGATCCTGAACCAGACGGTACACGAAAAGCCGTTAATCTACCTCGATAGCGCCGCTACCTCGCAAAAACCCCGCGCGGTGTTGGATGCCCTGCTGTATTACTACGAACACGACAACGCCAACGTCCACCGCGGCGCGCATACTTTGAGTGTCCGCGCGACGGAAGGATACGAGGGGACGCGGGATAAGGTGGCGCGGTTTATTAACGCCGCCTCGCGTCAGGAAATCGTCTACACGCGCAACGCCACGGAAGCGATTAATCTCGTCGCCTATAGTTGGGGGCTGAACACGCTGAAAGCCGGGGATGAAATCATTCTCTCGGTGATGGAACACCATAGTAATTTAATCCCCTGGCGGATTATCGCCGAGAAAACGGGGGCTGTCATTAAATATGTCGGTCTAACGCCCGAAGAAGGCTTCGATCTGGAACAATATAAATCTTTACTATCGGAAAAGACTAAGTTAGTCGCCGTCGTCCATATTTCCAACACGCTCGGCTGTATCAATCCCGTCGAGGAAATTACCCGTCTGGCGCACCAATCGGGCGCGAGAGTGTTGATCGATGCCTGTCAGAGTGTACCGCATTTCCCGATCGATGTGCGGGCGATCGATTGCGATTGGTTGGTAGCCAGCGGTCATAAAATGTGCGCGCCCACGGGAATCGGATTTTTGTACGGGAAATTAGAGATTTTAGAAGAAATGCCGCCCTTTTTCGGTGGGGGCGAGATGATTGCCGAGGTTTATCTCGACCATTTCACCACCGCGGAACTTCCCCACAAATTCGAGGCGGGAACCCCGGCCATCGGCGAGGCGATCGCCCTCGGGGCGGCGGTAGACTATTTAATGGGCATAGGTATGGACAAGATCCACGCCTACGAGGAAGAATTAACCGCCTATCTGTTTAAAAAGTTAGAAAATATCCAAGATCTACGGGTATACGGGCCGAAACCGACCGCGGACGGCAAGGGACGCGCGGCCTTAGCCTCGTTTAATGTGGCGGGAATTCACGCCAGCGATCTCGCGACACTACTGGATCACGAGGGAATCGCCATTCGATCGGGCCACCATTGTACCCAACCTTTACACCGATTGTTCGACGCGTCGGGAAGCGCGCGGGCGAGTCTGTATCTGTACAATACCCGCGAGGAGATCGATCGATTCGCGGTCGCGTTGCAGGAGACGATCGACTTTTTCCGCGCCTGTTACAGTTGATGGGGAGGGCGATCGAATCCTACGATCGAGGTATACCGACGAGGTGAGACGATGAGCGTTTCCGTTCCGATTCAATCGATCGAATTAACCCCCGGCAGTTGCATCTCGATCGATTCCCTATCCTGGCGCGACTATGAAACTTTCCTTGCCGAACGCGGGGAACGTCGATATCGCGTCGCGTACTATCGAGGAACCCTAGAAATCGTGTCTCCCCTACCCCTTCACGAACGTCCCCACCGACTTATCGCCGATATTGTTAAAACGATTTTGGATTTTCAGGGAAGAGATTGGGAGGATTTCGGGGCGACTACCTTTAGGCGGATCGGGATCGCGGGAGTGGAACCGGATACCTGTTTTTATATCGAAAACGCGGATCGAGTGCGGAGTTGTCTTCGGATGGATCTGACAATCGATCCGCCTCCAGATCTGGCGATCGAATCCGATGTCACCTCGAAAACTACCCTTGACGCGTATCTGGCGATCGCTGTCCCGGAGGTATGGGTATACAGTGAAGGGAGATTGAAAATCTATCTCCTCGATGGTGGGGAGTATCGAGAGGGGACGGTTAGCCGGATTTTTCCCGATTTCGACCTTTGCGTGATGATTCCCCGACTGGTGAACGACGCGATGGAACGGGGAACGCGGACGATGTTACGGGAATTGAAGGAAAGTTTAAACCGAAGCGAAGTCTAGCTCGATCGCCCGACGGTCACAACAAATCCGCGACCTCTTCGAGAGATCGCGGATCGTCAAATCGCGGGATTTTCGCCGATTAGCGACCGAAACCCGCGTACCAGAAATACGTTACCATCGGGATCACCGTCGCGAAAAACAGCAGGACGAGAACCCATACCGTCGCGCTTTTATCGTTGGTTTCCTCGGCGCTGGTGAAGGTACTCTCGATATTCACCGTCCGCGCTTCCGGCGGGCCGGGGTCGGTTTCTCCCGATAACACCGCGCTCACCCGACGGCTGGCATCGAGTAACGCCTGATTATACTTCGCCCCGTCTTTTAACGGCGCGGCCATCGTTTCGGAAATGACGCTATCGGCGATTTCGTCGGTTAATAGGGAATTTACCCCGTCCCCGACGCGGATCGCGGTTTTATTCGTTAGCGTATCGAGAACGATCAGGGTTTGATCCGCTTTATCTTCCGGGCTAGAATACCACTCGCGGAAGATGTCATCGGCGAGACCGTCGATTTTCTGCCCGTAATCCAGACGGCGCACCACCACCATCCGGACTTCTTTGCCCGTTTTTTCGGCTAATTGTTGCAGATCCCGGTTTAATCTGCCCTCGCTCGACGCGCTGATCGCCGAAGCTTGGTCTACCACGTAAGTAGACGATCCCGCTCCTAAAATCGGTAGGTCGTACACCCCCGTCGCCAGCGCGGGAGAGAGACCGAGAGCGATCGCCATCCAACCGGCCAGAACGACGGCGATCGAGAATTGACGGAAAGTTCGTAATAATTCCAGCATATTTATATATAGAAAAATTCCTATAAAACATCATAGGGGAAAGATCCGGGCCTCGATCGATACAATAAGAAGTAACCTTTCCCCGTCCCCCGTTTATGAGCGATTGCCAGGAATTCGACGGTAAAAAACAGGAATTAGAAGCGGCGATCGACGCTTGGACAAGCGAGCGGGAGAATTTCAAGCGAATCCAGCAGGAATGGCAGGAAAATAAGGAACGCTGGCAGTTAATCCTCCAGGGGGGCAACGACGGGATCTGGGATTGGAACCCGCGGACGCGGACGCTTTTTCTCTCTTCCCGGTGGAAGGAAATGTTAGGGTATCGCGACGAGGAGATCGCGAACTATTTCGAGACGTGGAAGAATTTACTGCACCCGGACGATCTCGATCGAGTCCTCGACAGTCTCCAAGCCTACCTCGCCCGCGAAATTCCCGAATATCGCCTCGAATTCCGACTCCGTTGCAAGGATAACTCCTATAAATGGATTCTCGCGCGCGGGCAGGCACTCTGGGACGAGACCGGACAACCGATCCGCATGGCCGGAACCCACACCGACATCAACGATCGCAAACAACGCGAGAAAGCCCTAGAAATACAGGCCGATCGCGATAATCTCCTCAGTCGCGTCACCCGTTTATTAATCGAAAATGACCTCGACACGGCGATCGAGCGGACTTTAGACGCGATCGGTACGTTTAGCCGCGCCGCGCGTTCCTATATCATTCAATACACTCCCTGTCGGCAACAGTGGAGTATGGTCTACGAATGGTGCGATCCGGATCGCCCGGAAATTATCCCGATTCTCGAACAATCGCAAAACCTTTCGATCGAAACCTATCCCTGGTTTTCCGAACAGTTATTAAACGGGATTCCCATCCGGTTAAACTCGATCGAGGAACTCCCCCCCACCGCGATCGCCGAGAGAGAGATTTTACTCCCCAGTCCCACCCCCTGCCTGTTAGTCGTTCCCATGCTGGACGGAGCGGGGTCTACCGTGGGCTATCTCGGCCTCGATGCCACTCCCGGACGACAATGGACGCGGGAGGACATCAATCTCGCGCGGTTAATCGGGGAACTGATCGCCATCGCCCAAGCGAGACATCGGGCGGAAATCGAGTTAAAAGAGGCGAAAGAAGCCGCCGATCGGGCCAACCGAGCGAAAAGTGAATTTCTCGCCAATATGAGTCACGAGTTACGCACTCCCCTCAACGCCATTCTCGGGTTCACTCGCTTGATGGCCCGCGACGATCACCTCGGTCGCGAACAACGGGACTATCTAGGCATCGTCAACCGTAGCGGCGAACATCTATTAGAGCTAATCAACGATATTTTAGAAATGTCGAAGATCGAGGCGGGTAGAACCACCTATAATCCCCGTACCTTCGATCTAGAGCATCTTTTAACCAATATCGAGGAAATGTTACAACCCCAAGCGCGCGCGAAAGGGTTATCCTCGATCTTCGATATCGACGCGGATCTGCCGCGCTATGTTTATAGCGACGAGAGTAAACTGCGTCAGGTTCTGATAAATTTGCTCGGGAACGGCATTAAATTCACCGAATCGGGAGGCGTAACGCTACGGGTGAAGGCTATCCCCGAAAAAGAGTCCTATCGGCTAATTTTCGAGATCGAGGATACCGGGCCGGGAATCACTCCCGACGACATCCCCAAATTATTTGAACCCTTCGTGCAGACGGAAACGGGACGGAAATCGCAACAGGGGACGGGATTAGGCTTACCCATCAGCCGGAAATTCGTGGAGTTGATGGGGGGAACTTTGCGGGTGAGTAGCCTTCTCGGACGGGGTAGCGTGTTCGCGTTCGATATTCTCGTCACCCCCGCGACGGGAGAGGAAATCAAACAAGACCGGATCGCGCGCAAAGTCATCGGTTTAAATCCCAATCAACCGAAATATCGGATACTGGTCGTCGAGGATCGCCCGGAAAGCCGTTTACTGTTAACCACGCTCCTCTCTACGGTGGGACTCTCCACGCGTCAGGCCGCCAACGGACGGGAGGCGATCGATCTCTGGCGCGAATGGCGACCCCATCTAATCTGGATGGATATGCGAATGCCGGTGATGGACGGCTACACCGCGACCCGCGAGATCCGGCGTTTAGAGGGGGAAAATCGCCGGGAAACGGTAATTATCGCCCTAACCGCCAGTGCGTTCGAGGAAGATCGCGCCCTCGTGATCGCGGCTGGATGCGATGATTTCGTGCGGAAACCGTTCCAAGAGGAAACGATCTGGCAGAAAATGGCGGAATATTTGGGAGTATTGTATATATACGCCGAGGATCGCGAAGATCGATCGATCGCCCCGTCGATCGATCCGGAACCGTTACGATCGAGTCTGGCGCTGATGGATCGCGATTGGCTCGATCGACTGCGGGAGGCGGCCCTAGAATGTAATGACGATCGGGTGATCGAACTCGCGGCCGAAATCCCCCCCGAACAGGCCGAGTTATCGATCGGTTTACAACAGTTAGCGAGTCAATTTCTCTTCGACTCGATCGCTCGATTAACGGAAAATTTAAACATCTCTTAAGAGCGTTTTCGTGGTAGCGATCGCTAAATATGGTAAGGTGAATGTCGTGTCTATAAAATACTGATTTTAAACCCGTGAAGATTATCAAAACACTGGCCGCCGTAATCGTTTCTTTGCCGGTTTCCCCCACGATCGCGCAAGTTCCCTCGGTTCCCCGCGTTCCTTCCGTTCCCGGTGTTCCCTCGGTTCCCGGTCTTCCCACCACTCCCGGCCTTCCCACCACTCCTTCTTTACCGGGAGGGCTAACCCCGAATAATAATCAAAATAATAATCAAAATCCGGGCGAGATTCCCAACGATCCGACCCAGTTACGAAATTGGGTTTGCACGATGGGGAAAGATCGGATCGCCGTTTCCGCGAAAGAAGTGAAGGGATGGAAAGAAATTATTGAAAAACAGGGATGGAAGTGTACCGAGGAAAATGCCGATATTCCCGACGGCACTTTGAACCTCTCCTGTGAACCCGAACAGACCCTCGGAATTCTAACCGTTTATTGGTTAGGGGGTAAGAACGGGAAAAAACAATTAACCACCTGGAAAAATAACCTCGCCGAGAAATACGGGATGATTTGTACCCTCAACAACGTACAACTTTTCGACACGCAGAACAATTTTATTCCGAATTTGAATCGGTGATAGCCGTCAGCGGTCAGCTTTTTAGGATTGGATAGGAACGATAAAAAAGGTAGCTTCTGGAAGTAAAAAACATGGTAGAATCTAGGAAGGTAAAATCCATTATCTCGATCGCTCTCGGTTTCTGGTTCGGTCAGTCGATCGCTCTCGTCCCCCGATCGAACGCCCAGAGCGCGATAACTCTAAACACCTTACAAAGCGCGACCTACAATATTCCGAACTACGGGAAAGTTACCTTAAACAACGGCAATTTTCAAGGAAACACGGGCAAAATCACCGCCGTTACCCTAAGTCAAGACGCGTTAATCGGGAACTTTACGGGAGACAATTACGAGGATGGAGTCGCGGTTTTACGGGTGACTTTCGATCCGTCCACGGGACTGCGATCGAAGTATTATTTAGCCCTAGTTGCCGATAGTAACGGGACACCGAGTAACGTGGATACCGTCTTTCTCGGGGAGGGGGTAAATATCGATCGGGTCGCCACCCAAAACGGTACGGTAACGGTCACGATGGGAGTCTACTATCCCGGCGATCCTCCCTGTTGTCCGCAGGGAATTTCTACCCGACAATACACGGTAAATCCCGCCGAATCCCGACTCGTTTTAACGAGCGTTCAAGATCGATTAGAAAATACCGTCACCGAGCGGAATTTCCCCGTTCCCCGCATCCTCAACGATAATTTACCCTATCAACCCCCCGCGGACGAGATTCAGGTGAATTTTTAGACAAATCGTAGGGTGGGTTAGCACCGCCTAACCCACCGAAAAACCGAGCGATCGTGCTTTTTGGGGCTGTTTATCCCCTCGAAAAAGCCACCGCTCGCGCCCTAGATCGTCGCGCCGATTTCCCGCATCGCGTAATAGGTCTTGATCCCCCCGGTGAGATTGTACGCGTCGAATCCCCGTTGACGTAGGGCGCGGGTCGCGTAATAACCCCGTTGACCCACCTGGCAGTACGTCCAGACCGGTCGATCGAGCGGGATCTCGTCCATCCGCCGGCGTAACTCCGAGAGGGGAATATTCAACGCTCCCGCTACATGACCCCGATCGAACTCGGCGACCTCTCGCGCATCGAGCAAAGTCACCCGTCCTAACTCCAGATCTTCCCAGTACACGATCGGGGAATCGCCCCGCGCGGCGTTAGCGGCGATCATCCCCGCGAAATTGACCGGATCTTTCGCCGCGCCGAATTGGGGCGCGTAACAGAGTTCGGCTTCCTCTAGGTCGAAAACGGTCAATCCGGCCTGAATAGCCATCGCGATCACGTCGATCCGTTTTTCCGTCCCCTCTTTGCCGACCGCCTGCGCTCCCAATACCCGACCGTCCGCCGGCGCGTACAGTAGTTTAATGTCGATCGGTTCCGCTCCGGGGAAATATCCGGCGTGATGCCCCGGATGTAGGTAAACTTTCCGATAATCCAGTCCCGATCGCCGTAGGGTTTTCTCGCTCGCTCCCGTACTAGCCACGACTAGCTCGAAAATACTACACACGGCCGTCCCCTGTACCCCGCGAAAGTCCGAATCCCGACCACAGATCACGTCGGCCGCGATCCGGCCCTGACGGTTCGCGGGCCCCGCTAACGGGATCAGCGTCCATTCCCCGGTGATCCAGTCGCGTACCTCGACGGCATCGCCGACGGCCCAGATATTCGGATCGCCGGTTTGCATTCGCGAATTGACCCGAATCCCGCCCCGATCGCCTAATTCTAGTCCGGCCTCTTTCGCCAGCGCGGTTTCCGGTCTCACCCCGATCGCGAGAATCACCATCTCCGCCTCGTGATGTTCCCCGGCCTCGGTCAAAACCGCCAATCGATCGTCCGATACCCTCTCGAAACTTTTGACACCATCCCCCAGACAGAGTTTTACCCCCCGCTCGCGTAGGTGCGCGTGTACCGAAACCATCATTTCCGGGTCGAACGGGGGCATCACTTGGGGAAGTTTTTCGAGCAGGGTGACGGCGATTCCCCGATTGGCTAGGTTTTCGGTCATTTCCAGACCGATAAATCCCCCACCGACGATGACCGCCTGTTTTACCCGATGGAGGTCGATCCACTCGCGAATCCGCCGGCTATCGGGGATGGTTCGTAGGGCGAAAATTCCCGGAAGGTCGATTCCGGGTAGGGGAGGACGGATTGGCGACGCGCCCGGAGATAATACGAGCGCGTCGTAGGGTTCTTCTAATATCTCGCCACTTCGGAGGTTTTTGACTTTGAGGATTCGGGCCGATCGATCGATGGCGATCGCCTCGTGTTCTAATCGAACTTGAATATTAAAACGGTTTCGGAATAGATCCTCGTTGGCGACCAATAATTTTTTCTCGTCGGCGATCACGCTCCCGACGTAGTAAGGCAGTCCGCAATTGGCGAAGGAAACGAAAGAACCCCGATCGAAAATGACGATTTCCGCTTCTTCCGAGAGCCGTCTCGCTCTCGCGGCGCAGGATGCCCCCCCGGCCACTCCCCCGACGATCAAAATCCGTTTGTTAGTCATCTGTCCTCCCGATCGAACGTTGAAAAAAACGCGAGAATCTTTCGATCGACCGAATCCAACCGGAAAGACCGGTCAACGTCCGGCGATATTTTTTATTCTAGTCATCGCCGGGGGTCAGAGAAGGCAGGAGGCAGGAGTCGGGAGTTACACCGCGTTAATCTTGGTGGGTTAGCGTCGCGTAACCCACCCTACGGTTTTTAACGGTTTTTAACGGTTATCTATAGGGGACGGTAAACCCGATAGTTAATATTCGGGAAAACATTATCGATCTCCTCGACTTTCTGGAGCCAACCGGAATCGATCTTCCCGGCGTTCACGTCCTCGTAGATTTTATTTAACCGGAGGAGGTGCGATCGGGTGCGACGGACCGCGTAGGGAACCATCGTCCCCGTCCGCATAATAAACGCCCAGTCCGACGATTGCGCCAGTAATAATTCCCGGGCCGCCTGATTGAGCGCGCGTTCCTCCAATTCGTCCGCCGGTTCGCGCCGACTTAACTCGATCATCCGTTCCGCCGCCTTGTGTAGGTGGGGATAGATCCAGGTATTCGTCTCGTTGAGCCAGTATTCGTGGAAACCCTTGTAACCCCAACTCGATTGGGAGGGACGGACGACCTGTTGGGTCGGGTTATCGCGCAGGTAATCGGCGAGGTGGGTCATCTGGAACGTATTCTGGTCGTACCACGCTTTCCGGAAGAGGAAATCGATAAACCACGGCCCCTCGTACCACCAGTGACCGAATAATTCCGCGTCGTAGGGGGAGACGACAATCGGCGGCCGGCCCATAATGGCCGCCAGGCTCTCCACCTGACGCTCGCGGTTGTACATGAAATTCCCCGCGTGTTCGGCGGCCTTTTCTTTCGCCCAGTAGGGATCGTATAGCGCTTTTTCCGACAATCCCCCGTCGCGGCTGGTGATTTTGTGGTATTTAATCCCGATATTCTTGCGCTGACCGTTGGGCATAATGTACGGCTTGATGTACTCGTACTCCGCTTCCCAACCGAGATCTTTATAGAATTCCCGATAGACCGTATCGCCGGGGTAGCCCACCTGAGACGACCACACCTGTTGGGAGGATTCGTGATCCCGTCCGAAAGCCGCCACCCCCGTCTCGGTGAACACCGGCGCGTAGGAACCGAACCGGGGCCGGGGACGACCGTAGAGAATGCCGTGGCCATCGACGAGGAAATAGCGGATACCCGCGTCGGCTAACATCCGTTCCACTCCCTCGTAGTACGCGCACTCGGGAAGCCAGATACCTTTGGGGGGACGGCCGAAAGTCTCCTCGTAATGTTCCGCCGCGACTTGAATTTGCGCCCAGACCGCCTGGGGATACATTTTCATCAGGGGGAGATAGCCGTGAGTCGCCCCGCAGGTGATGATCTCTAAATTGTTGCTGTCGAGGAACTGTTTAAAGGCTTTGACCAGATCTCGATCGTATTTCTCCCACGTTTGGCGGATGCTACGGAAAGATTCGGCGTAATATTCCGCGAGATACCGGATATGTCCGTTATGTTGGTTATGATCGATTTCTTTTTGAATTAATTCTTCTAATTTTGCTAAATGTTCGTCATAACGCTCTTGGAGGAGCGGATCGCGGAGCATGGACACCAACGGCGGGGTCATGCTCATCGTCATTTTAAAATCGATCCCGTCGCGTTTGAGTCCCTCGAACACTTGCAGGAGGGGAACATAAGTTTCCGTAATCGCTTCGTATAACCATTCTTCCTCTAGGACGTAATCGCTCTCCGGGTGACGCACGAAGGGCAAATGAGCGTGGAGAACGAGGGCAACATAGCCGAAAGCCATAGGAGTTCTTCTTAGAATTACTGTAAGGGAATAAAACTTTACCCTAGTATACTTTTGTTTGTCATTTTTAAATCCTTGAGGTTATGCAAGGGTTCGCCCTTCGACCGCCGACCGCATCCTTAATCCCGCGAGAAGTCCATGTTACCGAGCGATTTACTGATCTCCCGCGTCAACGGGGAAACGATTATCCCGAAACGCTTACCGGTGAACGAGACGAATCTCGACCTCGCGCGGGAGGGAATCGCCTGTTTTCAAGATAGTGTCGGCGAAACACGGGGGGAACTCGATCGCAAACTCCTGGCTCTAGAGGGAGATAGCCCCGACTATAAACTGAAACGGGGTTTCGCCCATCTCTTAAGTAATCACTTTTCTACTTTCGAGATTATCAGCCCCCTGGACCCGCCGGAACTGCGGAAACGGGTGTTCGCGGGCGCTTCCTCGATCGTACCGGTTCCGTTCAATCGATCGAGAGTCCTGGAAACCCTCGCCACGCAACTGAGTCAGGAGTTAACGCGGGAGGTATTTCCCGAAGACATCGAGAACGGTCTTTACGCGGATCTCGCCGAAAATCGAATTCTCACCCGATTCGATGCCCCCACCCCCGAAGATCTCGTCCACCGTTTCAATCTCTCGCAAATTCAGGGCGTTTTCTACCGCGCCAGTCATATTACCATCCACGTCCATCGCAACGACCCCGGCGAGTATAAATATCTCTTTCGATACTTGAAACTTTTCCGGCTGATGACCTATATCGAGGGAGACGCGGACACCGGATTTACTATCACCATCGACGGGCCGACCAGTTTATTCCATACGAACACGCGCTACGGGGTGGAAATCGCTAAAGTGATTCCCGCGCTTCTACACGTCACCCACTGGAGTTTAGACGCGCGGTTACAGTATAAAGATTCCTATTCCGGGGAGATTAAAAAGCAGAGATTCCGACTCGATGATAGTTGCGGTCTGGTGTCGCATTATTCGCCGGGTAAACCCTACGATAGTTTACTGGAGGAATCTTTCGCGAAACGCTGGTTACAACTGAAAACCGAGTGGAAGCTCGAAAGAGAGGTGGATCTCCTGCCGATACGCGGTAGCGTGATGATTCCCGATTTCCGCATCGTCCATCCCGACGGCCGGGATTTTCTGTTAGAAATTGTCGGCTACTGGCGACCGGAATATTTACAGAAAAAGTTCTGGCAGGCTAAATCGATCGAGTCGGATAATCTCATTCTCGCGGTATCCGAGCGCTTGAATCTGGAAAAGGCGGGAGTGAAGTTCCAAGACCTACCGACGCGGTTGATCTGGTTTAAAGATAAATTATCCCCGAAAGCCGTGATCGATTTATTAGAAAGTTAAACCGTTTCCATCCACGCGAGACATTTTTGAAACTCCTCGCGCATTCTCTCCGCGGACGCGTGGAACCGTCTGCCGTGACCCGGAAGTAACCATTCCCAGCGATAATTTAAGAGTTTCCGATTCGATCGCACCAATTCCGACCACGAATACCAACAATAATTCCGAAAAGCGATAATTTGACCCGAATCGTCCGACCAAGCCAGATCATCGCCGGTAAACAGGAACTTATCTCGATATAACAGTACCGTGTGTCCTTTACTGTGGCCGGGGACGGGAATAATCCGCGCGTCCGGCAGAAACTCGATCGCCTCTTCCCCCGTCAGTTTAATCTCCACGTCGCGGGTATCGGTCGTGATATCGTCCTCGTGCAAAATGCGATCGCACCCGAAATACTCGTGGAATCGCGCGTGATCCGCCACGTCGTCCCGATGGGTCAGATACATCCAGCGAATTCCCCCCATCCCTTCCAAACGCTTCACCAGAGGAGGGGTAAAACGGGGAGAATCGATTAAAATATTCCCGGACGGATGTTGGATCAAATAACTGGTCGCGCCGAAGGACGATTCCGAGTGATAACCGCAATCGTAGACATTATCCTCGATATTTAACGGAAAATCCGCTTGAACTTTCGTGATATCGATCGGTTTCTCGATCGTGCCGATCGATCCGGTGGGACAGGATAATAAAGCTTGTAGCGCGAGTTCGCGTTCTCTCGCGTCGATCGGTTGGTGGTAGACCGCGGACTGTTCCCCCTCCTCGCGGAAGACGCTAGGAGCCATCCAACGGCAGGTATCGCAGTCAATACAACTAGAATCGACGTAAAAATCCCCCGTCACGTTCTCCGGTCTACGGTGCTTGAGAGTGGCCATAGAAATTACCTTTATTTTCACTCTAACCGATCGCCCTCGCCGGGGAGGAATCGCGAGAGGTATCGGCGCGGTGGGGAAATCTGAACGGATTGTTACCTCGATCGATCCGCTCCCGGCTTCCCGTGTTATCAATAAGAGAAAGCTTACTGAGAAGTCTTAGAAATCAGTGCTAATATTGTAAATATCGGGTGCTAGAGACAGGCTAACGCTAGAAAATCGGAAATTCACCATGATTTCAGTCTTCAGTCACGGAAAAACATCGATTCAGAACAATCCCGCCTGGAAATTCGCGTATATCGGGGGAACCGCGGGAGAGCGAAACCCGGACACGATTTCTACCCTAAGAGAGATGCGGGTGGGCGATCGAGTGCGGGTCGAGGGATACGACGATCGCGACCTCCAGAAGTCGGGATTGAGCGTCGGCGCGGAGATCCGGGTTTTGAGTCGAACCCCGAGTGGTTCGGTAATGGTTCAACTCGGGGAAAGACAGATCGGCATCGGCGCGGGAATCATCGATCGGATTTTCGTCAAACCCCTCTGATTCCGTTAGCCGGAAAGCTTTTCGGTGGGGTACGCGATGCTAACCCACCCGGCGATCGATTTTGTCGCTCGCGAGCTATCGGAATTTCCGGCCGCGGGAAACTCTCCCTCGATCCGATCGGTCACAATTCCGGGAACGTGTGGAGTGAGGCAGACATGAAACGACAGTTGACCGCGATTTTAATCACGCTCGCCGTGACCGCGATGGTTCCCCTACCGACGCGAGCGGGCAGTATTTTCGATCGCATCCAGAAAACGGGAACGATTACCGCGGGAGCGAGAAAGGACGCGATCCCCTTCGGTTACGTGAACTCTCAAGGGAAATGGGTGGGTTATTCCCTCGATATGTTGGAATTAATCCGCAAGGAAGCCGAGCGCCGTCTCGGAAAACCGATTAAACTGAAACTGGTCGAGGTAACACCGCAAAATCGCCTGGAAAAGATTAAAGATGGCAGTATCGACATCGAGTGCGGTTCCACTACCTTCACCTGGAAGCGCGAGAATGAAGTGGATTTCTCGGTCAGTTATTTCGCCAACGGAACCAAGATACTGGTGAAAAAAGGCAGTGGACTGGGATCGATCGATAGTCTAGACCGGAAACGCGTCGGGGTAATCCCCAAAACCACCAACGAAGCGGCGATCAAAACCCAACAACCGGCCGCCATTCTCGTACCGGTCAAAGATCGGAACGAGGGGTTAAAAAAACTGGAGGCCGGGGAAATCGACGCGTTCGCCAGTGACGGGATCACCCTCGAAGGTTTACGGAAAAGTTCCCCGAGCGGCGGTAATTTGGAGATCGTCCCCGAATATCCCTACGCTTACGAGTCCTACGCCTGTACCCTGCCGCAAGATGATTCTAAATGGCGGGATACGGTGAATTATAGTCTCGTGCGTTTTATGGAAGGGATCGTCAGCGACCAACAGCGATCGGTCGCGATCCTCGATCGATGGTTCGGGGAGGATGGCGCGGTTCCCTACTCCCGCGAGGCGATTAACGAGTATTTTCAGGGAATCGTCAACAGTTACGAGTGGATTCCCCTGACGGATAACTAATCCCGATTTTCTCGCGTTCTAATCGGCCCGCGCTCGGGGGAAAACGGGGAAACATTCGATCGGGACTCGAACCCTCTTGTACCCCGATCGCCGGCCGTTCGATCCGGGATACGAAATTCCCACGGTTTTCCCCTTCCGTCAGCGCGTTCTCTCGGGGGTGTCGGTCGCGTTATTCTCGGGATTTTTTCGATCGAATCCTCGGCCCGATCGCTTTCCTTGCCAAACAGATCCTCATTGATTATACTGGGCGTATTCTATCTATTATTAAAGGATAAAACCTATGGATATGAATCCGATCACTCTTCCCAAAAGAGCCTTGAGAAGATTACTGCTCTTGTCGATGCAAACGGAAAAACGGGGGCCGAATTTTACCCGATACTATATGTATAAACATTTGGCGAATGTCTTAAAGGATCAAAATCGCCAAGGCAAGATTCTTTCGATTAGTAACTCGAATAGATTATGTAATATCATGTTGGACGTGGATAATTCGGAAATGATTAAAGCCAATTATCCCGAATATAATATGATCGATCTAGCCTTTGAAGATAATCAGTTCGATTTCGTGGTTAGCGATCAAGTTCTCGAACACGTTGAAGGGAGTCCCCAGAAAGCGATCGATGAAACTTACCGGGTTCTGAAACCGGGGGGGATCGCGATTCATACCACCGTTTTCATGTACCCTAAACATGGCGCGCCGTGTGATTTTTGGCGATTTTCTCCGGATTCATTGAAACTTCTCTGTCACAATTTCTCTCGGGTGATCGATGTCGATGGATGGGGGAATCCCTACGCGTGGTTTATCCCCTGGGTCGGTCTGTGGGGAGAGGGAATTCCCGACGCGGAGTGGCACCCCTTACATAAAATCGCGATGACCAATTCGGAGCGATGGCAGATCGTTTCTTGGGTGGTCGCTCAAAAATAAAGGAAAAACGGGTCGATCGCGGGCCGACACGCTAAAGAGTTCGAGATTGTACCTCCATCACCCCGATCGAGTCCCGCTCGAAAGCCAATAGAAAGACTCGGGATTTCAAAAAAGCTCCGGCAAAATTCTCCTCGATAAGCGGGACGGACAGAGCGAACTTTTTCGCCCCGGCCGGGCCGGCGTTTTGCTCCCGACCCCCCGGAAGACTTCTACCGTAACGATTTCAGCCGTCTTGTCCCCGATCGGCACTAACACATCCGATCGAATCTCGCCATCACGATTTTTAATGCTTGAAACGAAAACAAAAAATTTTTCTTTATCTGTATTCGCTCTATCCTTCCGTTCGTGGCCGATCGATAGATCGATCACTATGATAGTAAGCAGTAATAAAAATTCATGAATATTCATGTTCGTTTCCCATTCTAAAATCGATCGCTTCAAAACCTTCCTCAAAGAAAATCTCCTGTTCGGTAACGAGCCGACCCCGGAATTATTCGCCATTCTCGGGGTTTACTTCGTGCAGGGAATTCTTGGACTGGCGCGGCTCGCGGTCAGTTTTTTCCTCAAAGACGATCTCGGCCTCAGCCCGGCGGAAATGGGCGCGCTCATCGGTGTGGCCGCGCTCCCCTGGGTCGTGAAACCGCTTTTCGGCTTTATCTCCGATGGTTTACCGATTTTCGGCTACCGTCGTCGTCCCTACCTGATTTTATCGGGAATGATGGGCTGTTTCGCGTGGTTAGCGCTGGCGACGGTGGTAGAGACCGCGTGGCAAGCGACCTTGGCGATTCTCTTCTCTTCCCTATCGGTGGCGATCGGTGACGTGATCGTGGATTCGCTCGTAGTAGAGAGAGCGAGAAGGGAATCGCTCACCCGGTCGGGATCGCTTCAATCGCTGACCTGGGGGATCTCGGCCGTGGGAGGACTGATCACCGCGTACCTCAGCGGTTGGTTACTGGAACATCTAGGCAGTCGATCGATCTTCGACATTACCGCGCTTTTCCCCCTGATCGCGTCCGCGATGGCTTTTCTGATCGTCGAGGAGAGAGTGAGCGCCGCTTCGGAAACGTCCTCGATCGGCGTGAAACAGCAGATCGGGCAATTATGGCGGGCGATCACGCAAAAATCGATTTTATTGCCCACCGCGTTTATTTTCCTCTGGCAAGCGACCCCTAGTGCCGATTCGGCCTTTTTCTACTTCACAACTAACGAGCTAGGCTTTGAACCGGAATTTTTAGGACGGGTGCGCTTGGTGACGAGTTTAGCCTCTCTCTTGGGAATCTGGATTTACCAACATTTTTTAAAATCGATTTCTTTCCGGGTAATTTTAGGCTGGAGTACGGTCATTTCCTCCCTTTTGGGGATGACGACTTTATTACTCGTCACCCATACCAATCGATCGCTAGGAATCGACGATCATTGGTTCAGTCTCGGCGATAGTTTAATTCTGACCGTCATGGGACAGATCGCGTTTTTACCGATTTTGGTATTGTCCGCTCGTCTGTGTCCGGTGGGGATCGAGGCTTCTTTATTCGCGTTATTAATGTCGATTTATAATATGGCCGGATTAGTCTCGCAGGAATTGGGAGCGTTATTAACCCATTGGTTGGGGGTGACGGAAACGGATTTTCAAAACCTCTGGTTACTGGTGGTACTGGCGAATGTTTCTACCCTATTACCGTTACCGTTGATCCGCTGGCTACCCTCCGGAGATCCGCAATCGATCGATAATGTTTTCCCCCCGGCCGGAGTCTACGAACATCACGCCACCGGTTCGATCGGCGAGGCTTCTTTTATTCCCGATCTCGTCCCCGAATTTCTCGATGGTGGGGAAAAATTACGCTCGACAGAAAATTAGGAATTCAAGAGCGGTAAGGTTAGGGCGATCGCCACGCTAACCCCCGTCCCGATCGCCGCTTTCAAAATATCGATCGAGACGATTTTTCCCGTTTCCCGGAGGGATCGATCGGCCCGATCGATCGTTAACGCGATCTCTCTACCTCCCAACAATCCGAGAAAAACCCAGGTGGTACTCATAGGAATATGATTGTAACTGACGAAAAAGAGTAGGAGCGAGGCATAGATAAAATTAATAATCGTCGCCGATCGAGGATCGTGAGTATTGGTTTTATCGGTGACGATTTTCTCGATTCTTCCCCCGTGATTGATAAACACGATCGCCTGTAGGGATAACATTACTACCAGAGAACCGAGCAACCATTCTATACTTAACTCTCTCGGTAAATAGGCGAAAATATTGGCGAAGTCCTGAACGAGCCATTGACTCCACAGGAATCCCGAAGAAATCCATTGTAAAATAATCCAGACTTTTCCCTGTTCTTTGCCGACGGTTTCGAGAAAAAACATTTCCCATCGGCTGATAATTGTATATAATAAAAATCCTACAAAAATAGCCAACAGATAACCCCAAGCCGATTTACTTAACATCTCATTGAGGGCTTGCGGGGCGAAAACCGTTAGGATTAAAAACGTCGTACTAACGGGAATTCCGAAACTCGTCAGGATTAAAATGGCTAGTGGGGGGATAATATAGATCCAGGTGAAGGTTTCGGGAAACGGGACGATCGCTAATCTCCCGTAAGCCACATCCCCCCGATTAAAATACCACCCCGCGATAAAAATCGTCGCCAGAATAAAGCTCGTGTATAGCCAGAGAACCCACCAGGGACGGTCCTCGTTCGCGCTGATAAAAGTTCCTAGCGTTTGGAGCGCGTCATTGGCGACAATGGCGTAAGCGGACAGACAGAAACCCGCGAGCATGAAAAAATCACCTATCATCGATCGAATTCCGATTTTAAATCCCGTCGCATCAATTCCGTCACCGCCTCCGCGGGAGTGATTTCCCCCTGTAAAAGTCGGTGAACCTGAACGGCTATCGGCACGTATAAATTCTTGTCTCCCGCGATTCTAATCAAAACCTCGGTGGTATTCACTCCCTCCGCGGTTCCCTCTAGCCGTTCTAAAATTTCCGCTAAAGATAAGCCTAAAGACAATTGATAACCGACCTGATAATTCCGCGATAGGGGACTATTACAGGTCGCCAGTAAATCCCCCAAACCCGACAGCCCGAAAAACGTTTCCGCGCGTCCGCCGAGCGCGGTTCCCACCCGTACCATTTCCGGCAGAGCGCGGGTTAAAAGAGCCGATTTCGCGTTCGTTCCCAACTGTAAACCATCACAAACGCCGGAAGCGATCGCCATCACATTTTTCAACGTCCCGCCCAATTCCGTCCCCAACGGATCATCATTAATATAGACGCGGAATTTTTCCGAGGCGAATAAAAATTGTACCGTTTCCGCCGCGGTTTTCTCGTAACTGGATACCACCGTCGCGGCCGGTAAACCCCGATCGATCTCCTTCGACAGATTCGGCCCCGACAGGACAACGAGCGGAAAATTCGGGAAAGCCTCGCGCCAGAGGTGAAAAGCGGTTTTTGTCGTCACCGGATCGAGTCCTTTCGTCGCCGTGAGCAGGATCGTTCCTTCGGGTAAACCGATTTTCTGTAATTTCTCGATCGTCGGGGGAACCCCCTTAATCGAGACCGCAGAAACGACCACATCGGCTGTACACACTACAGAGCGTAGATCCTCGCCACTATGCCGCGACCAGAGATACACGCTCGATCGATTTTGGAACGCGAGATTTCCCAGGGTAGTCCCCCAGGCACCCGCGCCGATAATCGTCACCACTTTCGCCTTTCCGTTCAAATTCCCTCACTCCCGCGCGCGAAAACTTACTATAAAGTAATGATCGGTTATTTCTGCTATTTAGTGGGTTACGCTTCGCTAACCTACCCTACCCATTACCCAATCCTATGACCTACCGCAATCCCACCCCCACCGTCGATATTATCATCGAACTTCTGGACTCGCCCCACCGGCCGATCGTGCTGATCGAGCGGAAGAATCCCCCCTACGGCTGGGCGATTCCCGGCGGATTCGTGGATTACGGCGAATCGGTGGAAACCGCGGCGATTCGCGAGGCTTTGGAGGAAGTGAATCTAGAGGTGGAATTAATCGAGCAATTTCAAGTCTACTCCGATCCCGATCGAGATCCCCGGCAACACACGATCAGCGTGGTTTTTATCGCCGTAGCTCAAGGAAGACCGATCGCCGCCGATGACGCGAAAAATGTCGGCGTTTTCCACGTCTGGGAGTTTCCCGAACCGCTCTGCTTCGACCACGCTCGTATTCTCGCCGATTATCGCCGCTATCGGGATTACGGAATTCGACCTCGACCGTGAAAGGATTCACCGCGGAGGACACGGAGAGGGTTAACCGACGTATAAAATTAACTTATCCCACCGGGAGAGAGCCGGATAGATTTCTAGCGGGAAAAAATAGGAGAGCGCGAAAATGGCCAACAAACAGAAATTCCCCTTCCTACTGGGATCGAAATGGACCGCGAAACAGAAAACGCTCGGATGGCGACATTTTCAGGTTGTTAACCGTCGGGATCAGGGAAAATGGGTTTTCGCGGAGTTGGTGGCTTCCTGCGATCCGAGCGCTCGTTTCTGGATCAACGCGAAACAGTTGAAAGATCCGGAAATCTGGGAAGCCGGTTGGAAAACGATGACCGAAATGGCGCGCCCCGATTCCGAAGACGAGATGATATGGCAGTAAGCTATCGGCTCGGCGGTAAATTTACAAATATGAGCGAAGATCGAGAGGGAAAATGGGCGATAACCTTATGATCACCGATCGCGATCTCTTTCGATCGATGCTTCCCGATCGAGATGAAATGTCATCAATTCTTCTTATGTCCTACAGTGACTTTACTAGCATCGGCAAAGTTAAAAATGCTTTCGGCATCAACACCGTCGAGGGGGTGTCTTTTTTCCCGGAAATCGAACCGATTACCCCCTCTACTACCCTGAGCGAATTTCTACAGGAAAGCCTACCGTTAGCCGTGGCGACCGGAAGCGGAAAAGCTCGATCGGAATTAATTATCAGTCCCGTTCTGCTAGAAGTGAGAAAACATCTGGAACGCCAGATCAGCCTCTTTTCCGGGGAAGATTTCACCGTCGATCCCGCGCGGGGATTAAGCGGGGTTTGTGACTTTCTCATCAGTCTCTCTCCCGAACTTTTGGAAATCGAAGCGCCCGCGGTAATTATCGTCGAGGCGAAAAAAGCCGATCTAAAAACGGGAATCGGTCAATGTGTCGCGGAAATGGTCGCGGCGCAACAATTTAACGAGGCCAGAGGTCAGGCGATCCCGACGATTTACGGTTGTGTTACCAGTGGGACGCAATGGCGTTTCTTACAGTTGGAAGGAACTACGGTTACTATCGATCTCACCGATTATCCCCTGCCGCCGATCGATCGAATTCTCGGCATTCTCGTCTGGATGTCCCGAATTCCTCCCTCGTTCGATCGCTAATTATGAACTCTCCGGCATGACGGGAAAAAAGTCGGTAAAGCGGGCGATTCTCTTTTGGATTAAATTTGATTTGCGAGCTTCACTTTTGCAAGCAGTCTTATCCCTTACAACCCTCGCTCTCGCGTACTCCAAACCGAAGAATCGAAAAGGAAACCCGCGCCTTTCTTTCCCGAAAAATTCATTCTGCTAAAACGACTTTCGGCTGTAAATAACAACTTTCGTCGTCTCCCGCGATCTGGCCGATGCCGAGGAATTTGCCGTCTTCCGACTCGATCGCCCGAAACGCGCCTTTCTCTCCCCCCTCCAGGGCGATTTTCCGTCCGTGGAACCAATCGATCGAACTCTCCGGGGACAATCGCAGGAATTCTAACCCCTGTAACGCGACTCGCGGGGGTAGCAAAATCTCGTGGATATCCGCCGCGGCGAGAGTTTCTAGGGTGATGCTGTCGCTTAACTCCATCCCACAGCTTCGGGTACGGATTAACCCCGCTAACGTGCCTCCCACGCCGACGAGATCGCCGAGATCCCGCGCGATCGATCGAATATAGGTTCCGCCACCGCACTCGATCGAGACTTCCAATTCGGGAAACTCCCCTTCCGTCCATCCTAAAACCGTTATCCCGTAAATCTCCACGATCCGGGGCGGAACCTCGATAATCTCTCCTTTTCTCGCCAGTTCGTAGAGCCGTTTACCGTCTTTCTGAATCGCGCTAAACATCGGCGGGATCTGTTCGATCGATCCCGAAAAGCGCGGTAAATAAGTTTCAACTGTCTTTAGACAGAGATCGGGACAGGGGTTCGATCGAATTACCTCCCCCTCGATATCGTCGGTATTCGTGGTCATTCCGAAGCGAATCCTCGCCCGATACGCCTTTTTATCGGGTAAATAGGACAATAATCGGGTAGCGTTGCCGACGGCGATCGGCAAAACCCCCGTCGCCATCGGATCGAGGGTTCCCCCGTGACCGACGCGCTTGGTTTTCAGAATACGCCGCACCCTCGCCACGCAATCGTGGGAAGTCCAGCCGGAAGGTTTATCTAAATTGACAAAACCGAGCATTGTAGGAGGCAGGAGGCAGAGGGCAGGAGGCAGGAGGATATTAGCCGTAAGCTATCAGTTTTTAGAGATTTAATTCCCAATAATTTCCCATTATCGGCTATTGGCTGACGGCTGACGGCTCGTACAATTGTAATACATCCGTGATCGGCAAACGGGATTTCACTCCCAGAGAGAGGGGGGACACGCGACCCCGATCGAAGTGATCGACCGCGGCGCGCGCTATCATGGCGGCGTTATCCGTGCAGAGTTTGAGGGGGGGAAAATACACGGTGATGTCGTGTTCGGCCGCGGCGGCCTGTAGACGCGTGCGTAGGGCGCTATTCGCGGCGACTCCTCCCCCGATAGCGATCGATTGTAAACCGTGATCGAGGGCGCAGGCGATCGCTCTTCGGGTTAAACTACGGGCGACGGTTTCCTGAAAACTAGCGGCCAGATCGGCGACGGGGATAGCGCCCTCGCTTTCCAATTTCTGTACCAATCGCGAGACCGCCGTTTTTAAACCGCTAAAACTGGAGTCATAGGGGTGAAAACCGCCGTCTGGTAGGGAAATTTTGCCTTCTGGTAGGGAAAACGCCTGAGGATCGCCCTCTCGGGCCGATCGATCGATCGCCGGCCCTCCCGGATAACTCAACTTCAACAGCCGCGCCACTTTATCGAAAGCCTCCCCGGCCGCGTCGTCTCTAGTAGTCCCCAATTGTTCGTAATCGCCACAATCTTTAACGTGGATCAGGCTGGTGTGTCCGCCCGATACCAACAGGCAGAGAAAAGGCGGTTTTAAGGTCGGTTCGGCGAGATAGGAGGCGTAAATATGTCCCTCTAGGTGATGTACGCCGATAAAAGGTTTCCGTCGCGCGATCGCTAACGTTTTCGCCGTCGTCATGCCCACCATCAACGCCCCTACCAATCCCGGCGCGACGGTAGCCGCCACCGCATCGATACCGTCCCAATCCAATCCGGATTCCTGTAACGCCTTTTCCAGACAGAAATTGATCGTTTCCAGGTGTTGCCGCGAGGCCATTTCCGGCACTACCCCACCGTAGGCGCGATGGAGGTCGATTTGAGAGGCGACGACACTACTAAACACGCGTTCATTATCGACGATAGCGACCGCCGTTTCATCACAACTGGTTTCGATGGCGAGAATAGTGGACATGGGAGGAGTCAGGAGTCAGGAGGCAGACCGTAGGGTGGATTAGCGAAGCGTAATCCACCAAAAAGCAAAAGGCACGAAACAGGAGGGCGTTAACCATGATAATTAATCCCCGTGGCTACCGATTAACTCCAATCCTGTTGATCTTCTTGGCGAACTCGGTAAATATGTCCTTTAGCGTGGAGGAGTCGGGTTTTCTCGAAAAGTTCGGCTTCGGTTATCTGCCAGTTTTGTAGGACTAACTCTAGATCGCGCTGGATATCTCGCGCGCCGGGGAAACCCTGATAGCGAATCCGCAGACGGGCGCACTCTGCAATATTCATATCGTTAGGTTCGCCTTTGAGTAGGGAATTCACGACTTCTCGATCGGGTTTTTGTTGGGGGTGTTGTTGTTCCTGTAAATTCGCCATTTTTAATCAAACCAGCCGATTTCTTTATCGGTTAACTCGGTAGACGCGGGGGTGGGAGCGACGTAGCGCGCTAGTGTCCTCATCTCGAAATTATACAGGCTAGGTTTTTTAACCGCGGGTTTCGGCGCGGGTTCCAGTTTCGCGGCGGGTTTTTCTAGGGTTTGAATCTGTTTATAGAGTTTTTCGACCAGTTCTTTACTCGTTTCTAACTCGCTTTCCGACTCCCGCAGTCGATCGGATAGTTTCTCCACGAGCGCGGTTTGTTCTTCGAGGAGGGTTTGTAATTGGTGTTCCTGTTCGCGTTCTTGTTGCAGTCGCTCGAACCGCTCTTTTTCCTGTTTTAACTCGTTTTCGAGACTATTCACCCGCTCTTGTAGGGGTTTCGCTTTTTCCCCGGCGGTTTTGAGAGAATCCGTTTCTTCCGCTAGGCGATCGAACCGCTCTTTTTCCTGTTTTAACTCGTTTTCGAGACTATTCACCCGCTCTTGTAGGGTTTTCGCTTTTTCTCCCGCGGTTTCGAGATCTTTCGTTAATTCGGTAATCTTCGTCTGTAAGGTCGCGTTCTTCGTCTCGCGCGGACGTTTCGGGGAAGTGACGGCAGAGGGTTCGGATTCGACCTCTTTTTTCACCTCCTGACGGATTAGATCGTTTAGATTGCCTTTGGTCATAAGTTATCGCCCGCTCGTGTCGTGACCTCACAGCCCCTATTGTATCTTTCGATCGCCACTTCCCCGCGGGGCGATCGGGTATTAGCGATCGAAAAATCCCTCCCTCGTGTAGGTAAGGAGTAAGGAGTCAGGAGTCAGGAGTCAGGAGTCAGGAGTCAGGAGTCAGGAGT